>DRJJ01000093.1 GCA_011052255.1 Gammaproteobacteria bacterium
AACAGGAAGCTGAGCAAACGACCCGTGACCTGGCTGCACGAGAAGGCATTTTTTGCGGGGTCTCATCCGGTGGAGCAGTGGCCGCAGCTTTGAAACTGTCACAGGAGGTCGAAAACGCAGTGATTGTCAGTATCATCTGTGATCGTGGTGACCGCTATCTGTCTACCGGTATTTTTCCTTCTGAATAAATCAGAAGTTCCTGAAATATTTCATGTGAGGAGTAAGTAGACACTATGGGACGTCGTCGTAGCCGTAAACGTTTACCCGAACAACCGGTACAGGTACGAATTGAAGATCTCAGCCATGATGGCCGTGGTGTAGCGCATATTGATCAGAAAACGATATTCATCGATGGTGCACTACCGGGTGAGCTGATTACCTTTAAATACACCGGTCGTCAGCGTAGTTATGACGAGGGTGCGATGCTTTCTGTTGAAGAAGCATCGGATGACCGGGTAGAGGCAAAATGCCCGCATTTTGGTCTTTGTGGTGGTTGTGCGTTACAACATCTGGACCCGGCAAAGCAAATACTGGCCAAACAGAATGTGTTGATCGAAAATCTGTCACGAATCGGATCTGTTGAACCCGACGTAATCTTGCCGCCGGTAACCGGGCCGCATTGGGGCTACCGGCGTAAGGCACGCCTGGGCGTGCGTTATGTTGCTGCGAAGGGCAGGGTGTTGGTAGGATTTCGTGAAAAGCGCAATAGTTTTCTCGCTGATATGCATGTCTGCCCGGTGCTGCACCCTGTTGTTGGAGAGCATCTTGATGACCTGTCAGACTGCATCGGTGCCATGCATGCCAGACAACGTATTGCACAAATCGAGGTAGCAGTCAGTGACGTGGATACGGTGCTGGTGTTCAGAAACATGGATCCTCTGGATGAACATGATACACAGTTACTGGAGGATCTGGCCGGCAAGCTTCAGGTCAATATTATGCTACAACCGGGAGGGCCTGACACAGTTGCCCCACTGTCAGGATCAATTGCTGAACTGAGTTACCAGTTGCCAGATGAAAACATTGCATTTCATTTTCAGGCGACTGACTTTACCCAGGTGAATACGGATATTAACCGTAGCATGGTCAGGCAGGCGCTGGATTTGCTGGACTTGCAAGCCGGGGATAGCGTGCTGGACCTGTTTTGTGGCCTGGGTAACTTCACCTTGCCCATTGCCCGCCATGTTGCCAGCGTGACCGGCGTAGAAGGCTCGGCTGAGTTGATTCAGCGCGCTGCTGACAATGCCCGGCTTAATCAGATTGATAACGTAAACTACCATGTTGCCAATCTGGATAAACCGGTAGCAGAGCAGTCCTGGATGCAGGTGCAGTACGACAAAATATTGCTGGACCCGCCTCGCTCCGGTGCGGCCGAGTTGATTGATCAACTACCGACATTGGGTGCCCGGCGCATAGTCTATGTTTCCTGTCATCCGGCCAGTCTGGCACGTGATGCTGGGATGCTTGTCGCAAAGGGCTATCGACTGGTCAAGGCCGGTGTGATGGATATGTTTCCGCATACTGCACACGTCGAATCGATAGCATTGTTTGAATGAGTGAACGAATAAGGTCTGCTGTGCTAATATTCAGTTATCTTGTCATAACCTGACAGACTGTCAGGTGATAAGGTCGGCGATTTGCCATAAAAGAGGGAATTAGAAAACACTAACATAACGCATGCAGGTTGCGTTATCACTGGAAAGCAGGTATTCAAGATGGCAACTGTACTGATTATGAATGATGGAAACAAGATCGATGAGGTCGGTATTCCGGAAGGAACGGTCACGATTGGCCGCAAGTCGGGAAATGATATACAGATTAAAGATACGGCGGTCAGCGCGCACCACGCAAAAATCATTACCTTCTTTGAGCCCACCTTTATTCAGGATCTGGGCAGCACCAACGGTACCTATGTTAATAATCGCCGTATTCTCAAGCACACCCTGCAGGAAGGAGATGTCATTACGATTGGACAGCATCAGTTGTATTACAATACCTCGTCTGATCTGGAAGCCGTCGACGACATGGATACCACCATGGTGTTGAGCCTGAATCATATTGAAGACCTGTTACAGAACGCGATCCAGGAAGAAGACCCTAATGTGGCGATCAGTAGCACCATACCCGAAGAGATACACTGGGTGGCCCAGGATGAAGACGGTGCCCTCTGGGGTTTTGAGTGTAAGCCCGAGATAACCATGGCAGGCTGGAATGAGTTTGGTAAAGGGATCTATATCAAACTGGGACTGGGTAAGCCTAACCAGAACTGGAAAGAGTCACTCAAAAAGATTCGCCTCTGATTAATCTTATCAGGTACTGAGCTCGTATATGGGTATCGAAATAGAACGTAAATTTCTGATTAAATCCAGTGAATGGCAAAAACAGGCACGGCAAGGTGTGAAGTTCAGCCAGGGTTACATGGTCGAAAAGGGAACGGCTTCAGTCAGGGTTCGTATAGAAGGGGATCAGGCCAACCTGAACATCAAGTCTACAGAGCTGGACATGCACCGACTGGAATATGAATATCCGATACCCTTGCATGAAGCAGTAGAGATGCTGGATAAACTGTGCCTGACGCCACTAATAGAAAAAACACGCTATGAAACAGAGTTTGCCTCACACACCTGGGAAATAGACGTGTTTACAGGTGATAATGAAGGGCTGATTGTCGCCGAAATCGAGCTGGATAGTGTAGATGAATTATTTGAACGGCCAGACTGGCTGGGTGAAGAAGTCACAGATGACAGCCGCTACTATAATGTTTGTCTGGTAACACACCCGTATAAGGACTGGGCCTGATTGTGATAGCCAGGTTTTTGTTCGTATTGTTACTGGCGGTACCGCTACTGTTTAGCCAGGGTTGTAGTCAACCGGATAGCAACATTATTCGTTTTGGTTTATCCAGTTCCCCATTACGTCTCGACCCGCGCTTTGCTACCGACGCCACCTCCTCACGATTAAACCGTCTGTTATATGAACGTCTGACTGATTTTGATGATGCCTCACGGGCAATACCCTCATTAGCAAACTGGCAGCAGCTTAGTCCGTTACGTTATCGTTTTGTATTGCGTCCGAACAGACGGTCATTCAATAACGGTGAGCGATTGACCAGTGCTGATGTTAAAACGACCTATGACTTTGTGCTTAACAAAAAGAATGCCTCACCACACCGTTCGTCTCTGGTGTTAATCAAGTACGTCCGGATTATTGACCCGGACACAATTGAATTTGAACTTAATCATGCGGATGCATTATTCCCCTCGTATCTTGTCATCGGTATTGTTTCAGAAAAAGCAGTACAACGGGGTGTCAACCTTGACCAGCATCCGGCCGGCAGTGGGCCTTTTACCATGCGAGACTGGCCGGAAGAGGGTCGGCTGCAGTTACAACGCCGACGGGATAAACAGGTGTTCGAGTTTGTGCATATTGGAGACAGTACGGTGCGCACGCTGAAATTATTGCGTGGTGAAATCGACATATTGCAAAACGATCTGCCACGGGAACTGGTTAATAAACTACGTCAGGATGACAGCGTGCGTGTTGCTAACCGAACCGGCTCAAATTTCAGTTACCTGGGCTTTAATTTTTTACAACCACAGTTTGCAGACAGAAGAGTTCGTCAGGCCGTAATGCATGCTATCGATCGCAAATCACTGGTGCGTTATGTGCTGGGTGGCAAGACACGTGTCGCCGAATCGATTCTGCCGCCGGAACACTGGGCCGGGAATGATGCTATCAAGGCTTATCGCTTTGACCCCGGGCAATCGCGCGCGTTACTGAAACAGGCAGGCTATGATGCGGAACACCCGTTACGCATGAGTTACAAAACCTCAAGTGATCCGTTTCGTATTCGTATCGCGACCATCATCCAGCAGCAACTGGCTGATGTCGGGATCAAGGTTGAACTGGTCAGCTATGACTGGGCAACTTTTTACGGTGACATTAAGGCAGGTCGTTTCCAGTTATATAGTTTGTCATGGGTTGGAATCAAATCACCTGATATTCTCAGGTATGTTTTTCACAGCAAGGCCGTGCCACCTGATGGTGCCAATCGTGGACATTACAATAACCCACTGGTCGACCGATTGATCGAGCGGGCCGAACGTGAAGCAGACATGGATAAACGTGCACAGTTGTACCGGGAGCTGCTTATAATATTGCATGATGATTTACCCTATATACCACTCTGGTATGAAGAGCATTTTTCTATCGTCCGGAAGAATATCAAGGGTTATCAGTTAACAGCAGATGGCAGCTATGATTATTTGTCTGAAGTCAGTCGCCAAAATTGATAAGCTTGATAACCATTAAAACATAACCCGATAACTATGCTGCGCTTTTTACTATATCGCCTGTTCAGTACTCTGCTGGTCGTCTTCGGCGTCAGTGTTATGGTGTTTCTGTTGATCCATATGGTGCCGGGTGATCCGGTAGACATGATGCTGGGTGAATCAGCACGGCCTGCTGATCGAGAGGCCCTGCGTCATGCGCTGGGGCTGGACCTTTCTCTGTGGGTGCAGTTTTCACAGTTTATGTCAGGGCTGGTGCGTGGTGACCTGGGTGTATCGATTCACTCCAATCGACCCGTCAGTGAATTATTACTGGAACGTGCTCCGGCGACGATTGAACTAGCCCTGGCGGCATTACTGATATCAGTAGTCATCGCATTACCGATGGGTGTACTCGCTGCGGTACGGCGCAATACCCTGTGGGACAAGGGAGCGATGGCCTTCTCGTTGCTGGGCGTTTCTATGCCCAACTTCTGGCTCGGACCGTTACTGATTCTGATATTTTCAGTTGGACTGGGCTGGTTCCCGGTCAGTGGCCGGGAATATACCGGTTCACTGGTACTGCCCGCGATCACACTGGGTACTGCGTTGGCTGCGGTACTGTCACGCATGGTACGCAGCAGTCTGCTGGAAGTGCTGGGTGAGGATTTTGTACGCACCGCACGCGCAAAAGGGTTGCCTGAGCGCATAGTCATCTGGAAACATGCCTTACTGAATGCACTGTTACCTGTAATTACCTTGCTCGGTTTGCAGTTGGGTGTGTTGCTGGGCGGGGCGGTAATAACCGAAACCGTTTTTTCCTGGCCAGGGCTGGGCAAACTAACCATAGACGCGATTCTGCGCCGGGATTACCCGGTAGTACAAGGTACGATACTGGTTATCAGCGTGACCTATGTCGTTGTCAATATGCTTACCGATATGGTCTACGGTATTGTTGACCCACGTATTCGTTTGGGTAACCCGAAATGAAACGCCCGTTACTTCCCATTCTGGTTTGTCTGATCTGGGTGTTACTGGCGATTGTCGGGCCGTGGTTGTCGCTGGATCCGAACCATATTCATCTGCAATCCATATTACAACCACCCGGGTCTGCCAGTTTTTTGGGTTTTGACGATCTGGGCAGACCGATACTGGATCGGCTGATCCTCGGGGCACGTACCTCACTGCTGGTCTCGGTCTGGGTGGTTGGCTTGTCGGCCGTAACGGGTATCCTGATTGGTACGCTAACAGCCTACATCGGTGGCTGGCTCGATCTGGTTGTAGTCAGGGTGATTGATGTGTTCATGGCGTTTCCCGGTATCTTGCTAGCGATTGCGCTGGCCGGGATCATGGGCCCTGGAATCAATAACGTCGTGATAGCTTTGTCAGTGGTTGGCTGGGTTGGTTTTGCGCGCCAGGCGCGAGCGTTGACCCTGTCAGTAAAAGAGCGAGATCACGTGGCCGCTGCGGTATCAATGGGAACCGGTACACCACGCATTATTTTGCGGCACCTGTTACCGCTGATCAGCGCACCGCTGATTGTTGAGGCCACCTTTGGAGTGGCGGCCGTGATCATCTCCGA
>DRJJ01000094.1 GCA_011052255.1 Gammaproteobacteria bacterium
ACATACTCAATTCCAGTGCCTGTAAACAGCGAGGGCTGTACCAGCGCGATTATGTCGAGCGTATGCTGGCAGAGCCAGACAAGCATTTTACCCGCATACAGGGCAGCAAACTCTGGCATCTGGCCCTGCTGGAATACTGGTTACAGCGCAATGTTGATGCCGCATGAGCATGAAGACATTATAAATAAAGTCCCCTCTCCCTTAGGGAGAGGGTTAGGGTGAGGGGATCAAATATATCTTATCTACTTTATATCCCCTCATCCCCGCCCTTCTCGACAAGGAATGAAAGACTCTTGCGGCATTCGGGTTCTCGTAACCCGCCAGCCGTTGCGTAGCAACACATTACCCTCGCTTCCCCTTGAAAAAAAGTGACCAAGCCTCCATATACCCGCAATGACTACATGTGTTTATCTGTCCCTGCTGGCGATATAATGCGCTACAGAGGCTGTATTTCAGATGCCGCATAATTAGCAGGTGTCTACAACTAGTTGAATAAGAGGATAATTTAATGGACGTTTTGGAAAAAATTCAGAAACAGGTAGATGAAAACCCGGTAATTATCTACATGAAAGGCACGCCACAGTTACCACAGTGCGGTTTTTCAAGTCGTGCAGCGCAGGCCCTGCAGGGTTGCGGCATTGAGTTTGCGTATGTAAACATCCTGCAAGACCCGGAAATCTTCGAAAACCTGCCACGCTTTGCCGACTGGCCGACCTTCCCGCAAATCTACATCAACGGTGAACTGATTGGCGGCTGTGATATCACGCTGGATATGTTCCAGAATGGTGATTTGCAGAAGGCAACCAAGCAGGCGATGGAAGCGAAACAGCAGGCCTGATTTTATCTGGTTATGTATAGTGGCCGCGGCTATACGCGGCCACTAACACATCACGATCACTACTGGTGCATATCAGACCAGCGATTCACAATATGACAAAATACCTCCGCAGTACGTTCTGCATCGTAAACCGCAGAATGCGCGCTTTCGTTGTCCCACTCTATGCCTGAAGCCTTGGCCACTCGTGCCAGCACCGTCTGGCCATACATCAAACCACCCAGCGTAGCAGTATCAAATGTACTGAATGGATGAAACGGATTGCGTTTCACTTTTGTGCGTTCGACGGCAGCATTGATAAAGCCGAGGTCAAAAAATGGATTATGACCGACCAGGATCGCGCGTGTGCAGCTCTGCTCCTTGACCGCCTGGCGAATCGGTTTGAAGATATGCGTTAGTGCGTCCGTCTCATTTTTGGCCAGGCGCAACGGGTGAAACGGGTCTATGCCGGTGAATGCCAGTGACTCGGGGTTCAGATTGGCATTCGGAAAGGGCTCCACATGGCAGCTAATAGTCGAATCGGGCTCCAGACGCCCGCTTGAGCCGTAACGCACGGTTACGGCAGCAATTTCCAGCAGGGCGTCCTTGATCGGGTCAAAGCCGGCCGTTTCCACATCGACTACGATGGGCAGATAACCGCGAAAGCGCTGGGCCATTACGGGTCTTTTGGTAGATGAGCTCATGGCGCACAGCATATCGGAAGCCGTTGCGAAAAGCGATTATTGCGCACACCGGGCAAATACGACAGACTGTAACGAGCTTATTGAAGCCAGATGTTACGGAACAACGCAATACACCTTCAATATAAAACAGCTCGGATAAGTGTCATTTTCATCAGTGTCGAACAACACAGGAAAGCGACGTATGGAATACGCAAGACACAGGCTTCGGCCCTGGATTACGCTGGCCAGTTCACTTGTGCTGGCTACGCTGGTGTTGTGTTCACAAGCGCTGGCAGCTCCGTCGCAGCAGCCCGATGCAATCGCGCTTGGTCAGGGTCTGTTGTGGAAAGTTGAAAAACAGGGCCAGCAACCCAGTTATGTATTTGGCACCATGCATGTTGGCGATGCAGAAGTCACCACTCTGGCACCACCGGTGCAGCAGGCCTTTTCCAGCGCACGCGTTTTACTAACCGAGTTAAAAATGGACTACGCAACCATCGCCGCGGTGATGCGCAATATGTACTATGGTGACGAGCGTACGCTACTTGCCATAACCGGACAGGAGCTGTTTGAACAGGTTGCTGAGCGCCTTGCAGCACTAGGGATCTCGCGACAGGCAGCGCTAAAAATGCGGCCGTGGGCAGTGATGTCAGTACTGGGTGTAGCACAGCTCGAAGATGGGGGTGCTTCTGCCGGTCAAGGGCTGGATATACAACTCTATACAGATGCCATGCGTCAGGGCAAGCAAGTCGAAGCGCTGGAGACGGCTGACGAACAGCTGGCTGTATTTGAAAACCTGCCGAAACAGGCAAAAGTCGATATGGTTCGCAGTGTGGTAGCAGACAAGCAGAAAACCCGGGCTGAGTTTAAAAAAATACGTGAGGCCTATCTGGCGCGCGATCTGAAACGCCTGATGGAAATGGCCGTGGAAGAAGCCAACGGTGAGTACGGGCAATTTATGCAGGCGTTTAACCGTGAGGGTATCGTTGAAAGAAACCACCGTATGATCACCCGCATGCAAAAATATCTGGATGGCGGAGCAGCCTTTGTCGCAGTGGGTGCCCTGCATCTGCCTGGTGATACAGGCATACTGCGTTTGCTTGAGCAACGCGGCTTCCGGGTTACACCCGTTTATTGATGGTTATAGCGGGCAAACTGAAAACTATTCCTGAAATATTTCCTTGATCTGGAATTTATCACCAAGATGATCGCCAAGTGCGCCCATGATGTCATCCAGCTGTTCAGTGGAGTAAGGTTCTCTTTCACGGGTACCCCATACAACGTTTGGCCAGCAGTAATCCGAAGGGTCGCGTCCAACCACATGAATATGCAACTGGTTTACAATGTTGCCGATAGCCGCCGTATTGAGTTGGGTGATATCAAAGTGTTCTTTTATAAAAACCGAAATCAGGTTGATCTGTTCCAGTACATCGGCTTGTTCTGATGGCAACAGATCAGTCAGTTCTGTTTCAGATGTCTGTGGCACCAGTATGAACCAGGGTACCAGTGAATTATTCATCAACAGCAACAGGCTGGTATTTATCTTTCCCAGAACCCGGCAGTCCTTTGCAAGTCGAGTATCCAGTTTAAAGTCACTCATTTTGTGAACCACTATTTTTTTTCATCATCTCCATGATTTCAGAAAATGAATAGGTACCGGGAATATATTTATTGCCCCAGTCCACCATGGCCTTCATGACCGGCCCGAGGTGCTCCCCCTTTTCAGTCAGCAGATAGGCATAACGCACCGGCTTTTGCTGGTAGGCGCTTTTGCGGATGATCCCGGTAGATTCCAGGCGCTTGAGCCGTTCCGCGAGGATATTGCTGGGAATATGCTCGGGCGATTTCTGAAATTCGCCAAAGGTCTTTTTGCCAAAAAACAGGTCGCGAATGACCAGCAGACTCCATTTGTCTCCAAATATATCCAGACTACTGGCCAATGGGCAGGGCAGACGAGCCGGTTTTGGTGGTGTTTTTCGGGATGGGCTCATCATCTGAGCGTAGCAGAATAACAGTCACTTGTATATTGAAAGTAACTGTACTATGCTGTAGTGACTTTTAATATGAAAGTCACTACGAGGAGAGAAATGATGAAATCAATGTCAACAGGGCTTGGCCAGACAGACAGCTCGTCCAGCATGAATGCGCACTATTTCACCGCAGTTGTACTGCTCGCCTGGTTTAGCCTTATTGTGTTGCTGGGTCAGAACGGTTTTTTTATACCTGAAGCAGGTCAGCCACCCGCGATGCTTTTTGTTACGGGTGGGGTGGCGCTGGCGTTGTTTGGTGCGACCTATCGTTATCACTCAGCATTTCGAAGTTATGTTCTGAATCTGGATATGCGCCTGCTGGTCATGCTGCATGGCACACGTACACTGGGGCTGGGTTTTGTGATGCTATATAGCATTGGGCAGTTGCCGGCATTTTTTGCGTTGATGGCTGGTTTTGGTGACGCCATAACAGCAGTATGGGCGATAGCGATGGTCTATTACTGGATCACTCATCAGCAAGGGTTGAGCAGGAAAGCATTATTGCGGTGGAATCATTTCGGGTTACTTGATTTTGCTCTCGCCCTTGGCATAGGTGCACTCAGCCAGACCGGTGGCCTGTTTCATATTGCCGGTGGACCGTCTAACGATCTGGTAGTCATGATGCCGATAGTCCTGATCCCCGGCTTTCTTGTACAGGTTCTGGTGATCACGCATATCATCATCTATTTACAGCTGCGAAATAACTGGAAAGATCAGGATATGATCAAGGTGGATTGATTCAGGACTCATGCACCCCCTCTCCCTCAGGGAGAGGGTTGGGGTGACGACTGCATGGACGCAGGAGGTAGAGTAACGCATGGAGCAGTTACCGAGGGGATAAAAAATGGAGTATTTATAGATGAAAATCAAGCTGTACTACACACCCCGGACCAGAGCACATCGCCCGCGCTGGTTACTGGAAGAAATGGGCTTAAACTATCAACTGGAATATTTAGATATATTCTCCGGCGAAGGGATGTCCAGGCAGTACCGCAGCATCCATCCCCATGGCTCAGTACCGGCTATCGATATTGATGGAGAGGTTATGTTTGAATCCGGTGCGATATGTCACTGGTTAACCGATCAATTCCCGGAACATAAACTGGCTCCGGCCATGGATGATCCGTTACGGCGTATTTATGAACAATGGATGTTCTATGCGCCGGGTACAATGGAACCTCCCTTTATGATGGCAGTGATGCATGAATATCTGTTGCCAGAAAAAAGACGTATTCCAGAGATTATCCCATGGGCAAAAAAACAATATGGCTTTGTTTTAAGGGTGCTGGAGAAGGAATTAAAAAATCGTGACTATCTGGTCGGTGATGAATTCACAACTGCCGACATTATGGTGGGTACATATCTGATCTGGTCTGACAAATATATTGAGCGCCATGAGGCGTTAAAGGCGTACGTTCAAAGGTTACTAGAGCGACCAGCCTGTCAGCGGGCGTTGGTTGAGTGTCAGTAATCAGGTGCCCCGGGCTGGTAGTAACGATGGTTGTCTAGATCTATAAAATTTCATCTGGCATCTAAAAAATAAAATTGATTCAAAGGTGTCACAACAAAAACTATATTACAGATTAAATCATGAATATTTCAGCAAAAATAGATGCGCCATCTATACTAGATTAAAATCCCCTGTTTGTAGGTGGTGTTATGGATGTTCTGCT
>DRJJ01000095.1 GCA_011052255.1 Gammaproteobacteria bacterium
ACTTCGTCTTTAACCGAATAAAACACGTTAAAGAATCCATGAAGATGTTTTATGCCCAGTTCATCCGCAATCGCACTCTGCTGGTCGGTCGCTTCGATAAGAAGAGGGTCGCGATCTCGCCCGGAACCGAAGTGTTTGTTCACGTACAACCCCTGGTGGGCTGTAGTGCCTTTCACGGTGCTTGTCAGCATGAAATCACCTGTAAGCCCGTAATTACGCAAGCCCCACGGTGTGAGCACAATTAAGGCCGCCAGGCCCATGGCAGCGAAATTGGTGACAACAGAGACCCTCGTCACACCGACAGACTTTGCTCTCAGGAGCAGATAAGGGAAAAATGCAAGCGGTATAAGTGCGGGAGTACTCTTGACCAGCATGGTGAGCCCGAGCGTAACACCAGCAACAACGTAATCCCTGGTGCGGTTGAAGCATATCAACCGATATAAAAAAAAGACCAGCGAAGTCAGTAGCAAAATGAAAAAGCTCTCAACACCCCCTCTTGTCTCCGCCAGGATAATGCCAGGATAAAACAGAAACAGCATTGCAGGAAACAATGGTGCCCACTCGATATTACCGCCACCATCGGGGCTTGTTGACCTGGGCATAACCCATTGCCTGGTGATCAGCGCTATGATGTAAGCTGTGGCAAGCCCGAAAAGGATATTAATAACCTGGGCCGCGGCTAAACTTTTTCCAAACAGGTAAAACAACCCTGTCAGAAGCAAAACATAGCCGGGGCTACGAAGCAACGTTTCCGAAGTATCTGGATAGATCCGGTAACCGTTACCGGAGAGCAGATTTTCTGCGATATTATCGTAGCGGTCAACGAAGCCGCCGATGGTATAGGGGAGGTATTCGGTTAACTTTGGTATTAGTAACAAAACCACCGCCAGCTTGAGCACCAGTGTCGCACTCAATATTAACCACAACGCCATTTTTGTTCTTTTATTTAGCACTTCCCCTCCGGTATTTAGCTCAAGTATACGATATTTCAAGGAAGCTCATCGACCTGATGATATTCCAGACCGGCATACTCCTCTAAAACTGCGCAATAGCGACCTGCATGCTGCTGCGGGATCCTGAGGCCTCGGCATTGTGACTTGTACCTCAATTCCTCCCGAAACACCGCTCCGGCACCTGCCTGTCAGACCGTTTCGTGATCTCTTTCACGAAGAATATTACCTGTTTCTCCGATCACCCGTTTCAGATGTTGAAGTAAACCAGAGGTGGAAGGATGAAATCTGTAATTGCCGTACGTATCGTAGGATTGTTCGTTGCTTGTGTTTTAACAGCCTGCGGGGGAGGAAACTCCGGCTCCTCAGACAATACTTCCAGCTCCGGCAATCTGCAGGCTGCGGGGGAGGATTTTCAGATATCCGGCGCGGGAATAAAAGGGCCGCTGGCCTTTGCCGATACCAAGGTGTTTGCACTGGATACATCGTTTCCGGATTTCTATGACAAGAGTTCTCCAATTTCATCTGTAGTTACTAACCAGTCCGCCCAGATTATCGGCCTGTCGGTTCCCAGAAATATTGCGCCCCCTTATGTCCTGACTATAGGCGGAGCCAACGCAGTTGACCTGAATACAGGTAAGGCGCCTGTCATTTCGACTCTCGTTACAGTCATTACAAAAGAGATGCTGGCTGACGGGCAGCCAATTTACGCTACTCCTCTGACCAAGCTTGCATTTAACATGGCGCGCTACAGCAGCGGTCCGTCAACCGATTCCCGTACGTTTGTTCAGAAACTGCAGAATTCGTCCAGTCAGGTCGGTCGTCTTTTTGCCATTGATCAGAAGGTGGGTATCGATATCTTTAAATCCCCACTGATTATCAATGAAGATACCACGACAGTTGCCCAGCAGAATGAAGCTCTACACCACAGGGCTGCCCTGGAAGCATTTGCAGCCAAGGTGAATGAAATGACAAATCCAAAAGGAGACGGGTTACGCGCAAGGTACTATAACGACCGCTCACTTTCCAACATCGCGCTGGAACGTGTGGACGCAAACGTGAATTTTGACTGGCAGCGCGGCGCCCCTGCCGGCACCATCGCACCGGAAACCTTCTCTGTACGTTGGACAGGACTCATCGAACCTGCGTATTCCGAAAATTACACTTTCTATTCGTCGACTGACGATGGAGTACGTCTGTGGATAGATGGACAGCTGGTTATTGACCAGTGGACTGATCAGAGCGTTACAGAATATGCGGGGACTATCAACCTTACTGCCGGTAATAAATACCCCATCGTCATGGAGTACTATGAGAATACAGGCGATGCTGTTGCAAAACTATACTGGTCCAGCACCAGTCTACCAAAAACTATTGTAGCGACAAAATCTCTATACAGTGTTAGCGACCCCAGCCTGCTTGCCAACGTAACCACTGACTCGATAATTGATCGTCTTGCACTCGATATAGAGAGCGACGGAATTATAGACAACCTCGCGGATGGAACGACGGTGGGGGGTATCGATCCGGCCATTCTGAACCAGAATTCCAAGGATCTTATGATTCCAAATACTGGCTATCGAGTTCAGGAAATTGCCAGGCTCATGGAAGACGAACGTATTCTCATCGGGACAGATAAAGGCCCTGACCTTCTGGTAGACACCATTGACTTCAGCGATCCACCAGATGTCGTAACACCTGACCCTGTCGTGCCTGACCCTGTCGTGCCTGACCCTGTCGTGCCTGACCCTGTCGTGCCTGACCCTGTCGTG
>DRJJ01000096.1 GCA_011052255.1 Gammaproteobacteria bacterium
GCGCCACGAGGGTTCATGTGCTCCATCATGCGCTTTATGACGCCACCTTTACCCGCCGCATCACGTCCCTCAAACAGAAGCACAAGACGCTGCCCGGTTTCTTTTACCCAGACCTGCATTTTAAGAAACTCAATCTGAAGCTCTTCCAGAAGGGGTTCGTATTCCTTCCTGTCCATCTTGTTTTTATATGGATAATTTGCGTCAGGCGAAATTCTTTTCTTGCCGATTTTGGTATTTGGCTTTAGTTTTTTAAGAGCCTGATCATTTTTAGTGTCTGATGTTTCAGGTATGGATGAACTGATTTTTTTACTCACAAATAACCTCCTAACAACCGAATCAATACGGGTCTATCAAATATAGTACAATGTGGTAAAAATTACAGGGGGTGTTTGCCGTAGGACGCATATAAACCATATCTGGTTGATAGAATATAATTATATAATCTGGACTAAAACGAAATCCTGACAGGAACAATTGTTCTCAAGACTTGTTGTTTCTATTATAAGCTTCGTTATTCTAACATTTATCTGTATCAGACGGGCAAATACAAGGCAATAAAAAGGGCGGTGTATGCAAGTAAAACTCACATTGATTATTATTATGATGTATCTGACAGGGTGTTCCGGCCAGAGTGATGAACAGCGAAACTCACCTCATCCAATGGTAGGCAAGGTTTTATGGGCTGAACCAGAAGGAAACAACGGGAGCACTGAAACCCGGATTATGTCAATCAAACTGGAGCGTGAAATCTGTAACAAGATTACGCTCGAAGTCACTTACTACAACAATGGTGACCTTCCCGGATATTTACGCCTGTCGCCAAATGCAGGGGTTCCTGGGCAAAGCTGGCCAATACCCCTGAAAATGAAAAAAGGCTTGCATACCATGCAAATACAGAATGGCTTTCAGCGTAAAGCAAAATCTGTCAGAAGTCTTGAACTGGCAGTTGCTATTGAGCATATCGTTGATAATGCGTGGAAAGGTTATACAGACCGTAGATCTATAGGCTTTGAAAAATACTGGACTAACGACTGCCTGTAAGAATTATATCGACTAACCCTGGTCGCCTTATTAAATAAAGGGGATGGTAGGGTAGCAGGGAGCTTGATACCTTATTTGCGTTCGTTACCCGGGCCCACTTTTCTGAAATGGCTTCAGCACAGCCGCACAAGCCCGTGTTCCTCGTACAGGTGTTGCACCGTATTGCCTTGCATGAACGAAACGAAATGTTCACCCCATTTACCACCGTCTGCGATGAGACCGATGTGGTAGCGGGTTGTGGGGTTCGCGGGGGAGGGTTGCCCCGACAGTACTCCCTCAAGATCCACAAGTTCAAATATGTCGGGGAAAATACGGGTATAACGGAGTGCCAGGTGATAGTAGATTATCGCCGCATCTGCGTGACCCGCGCCAATCAGTTGCGGTACTTCCCGGTGGTGGATGATTTGCGAATGTACAGTCTTCGGGCCTGCCGTGGATAATTTCGCTACGAGTGCGTCAGCGTCCGCGCCGGATTCCTGCGCCAGGTTTCTGGCCGCTTCCTCATAAACCACATAGCTGGCCTTTTCCGTCACCGGGTTAGAGCACGCCACAGTGACATCGTCGGACAGCAGATCTGCAACAGAAGTAATGCCCTTCGGATTGCCTTTGCACACCAGAATGACATTGCCCCGACTTTCGGCGAACGGTATGTGTCCGGTCATGAAGCCCGCGTCAACCAGACCGTCCAGAATAGTGCCTGGCCCGATAAATACATCCGGCTTGCGGCTGATGCGCAGGTTACCCACCACCAGCCCGTCGCCCTTTAGTGCATCCACCAGTGGCTTGGGCGGGGTGGTGGTGTAGAAAACGTCGCCGACGTCCGGGTTGGCGGCAAGGAAGGCACGCACGGATGCTTCCAGCGCCATGTGGTGGTTACCATCTGAAAACAGGGCAAGACCTGCCGTCGCAGGATCACCATGGAAATCCAGCACAAGGTTGCTGCCGGGCGCAGCAAAGGCGCGCACAGCATCGTGCGGATATTGTGCAGCCTCGGGTGGCCAGGGCAGCTGATTCTTCAATAGTGTCATGAGCGGGCTTTAAGCGGCGGCCTGTTCAAGAAGACGGCGCAAATGGTCGGGCCGCACTATATGAATGTGATGCTCCACCGTGCGAACCGCTCCCTGCTTACGAAGCTGCACCAGTGTCGTAGTGACGGTCTGGCGGCTGGCACCTATCAGGTTGGCAATATCCTGATGAGTCAGACGTACGTTCACACACAATTCACCTTCATTAGAACCGGCACAGCAGCGTGTGCCCGACGATGCGGCGGCTAATCGTATCAATAAACGGACGATGCGAATTTCCACGTTGTCGGAGGTTAAGCCCACCAGCACGTTACCCAGCGCACGGAATCGGGCTGACAGGATGCCGATGGCCTTCATGGCCGCTTCCGGGTGCGCGCCCAGGAAATGGGTAAAGTTTTTGCGACTGATGGAATAGACCTGGGTCGCTTCGTTTGCTACGGCGTGGATCTGCCGGCCATTACCCCTCCAGAGTTCGGCCATACCAAATATCTCGCCGGAAAAGCTGAACCACAGGATGGTTTCCTTGCCGGTGGACGAGATCTGAAACAGGCGGATGCAACCACGCGCAACAATATATACATCATTAGAGTGATCACCGGCCTGGAACAGGTGATCGCGGGACTTCAGGTTCAGGCGGTGTGAGCATTTCATAAGATCACTTGTCTCCGCCTCAGACAGGCTGGACAAGAAATTCGCGTGCGCATCGGACCAGGCACCCCCTTCATCATCGACATTGAAAAAGTCATTTTCCCTGACATTTGTGCTGATATCCATAAGCGGATCCACAATAGGACTACTGATGGTTTTCACGGGTAATACCTCCAAAGCTCGCTGGTGCTTATCATGGCATGCCAGGTGCACAGTTACTATAGGGATATAGTAACCAGGATGAAGAAAATCAGGAAAAGGAGTATTCAGGATCCAGGTTTCAGTAATGAATCCGCAATACCCAGGTAGTAATCTGATAAATTTAATTTTTCTAATATTAGACTGGGCGATTATTCCAATATTCTAATGTCTGGACTCTTGTGCAAATTTGTCATCTGGACGACAAAGTTGCAGACTTACATTCGCTAGTATCGTAATCGTAAAAACAATACAGAAGTAGCCCTGAGTTAAGGGCAGGATAACAAAAATGATCCGACAACACGGAGGAGTGACGATGAGAAAACTACTTACCCTTGGGCTTGGCCTTGCGATGGTGGTGGCCATCACCGGTAATGCCGCAGCCGAATATCCGACCCGTCCCATTACGTTCATGACCATGACCCAGCCTGGCGCTCAGATTGACCGTCTGACTCGTGGTCTGGCGCAGCGCATGAGCAAGATTCTGGGAGAGCCCATTAACGTAAAGAATGTGACTGGCTCGCACGGTACTGTCATGGCGACTGAACTCAGCAGGTCCAAACCGGACGGTTACACCCTCGGTGTTACATCGTTGACGGCTTATACCTATGCACCACATCATGCCAAGCTGAGCTACAAACCAGATGACTTTGACTATCTAACCCTGGTAGCCCTGAACTCCAGCGGCTTTATCTCTAAATCAGACAAGCCCTGGAAGACATTGAAAGAGGCTTTCGCCTGGCACAAGAAGAACAACAAAGCCATGGTCGCTATGTTCCACGGAGCTGATGACCGGGACGCACTTATGCGCATGGCTAAAAAGGAAGGCGTGAACTTGTCCTTGATACCTTCCAAAGGCGGACCTTCAGTGATCAAGGCCGTGACCGGTGGTCATGCTTCTGTTGGCTACGTAGGCGCCATCCTTTACAAGTTTGTAGAAGCCGGCTCGATCAAGCTAATCGCTGCGGCACTGGGTGAACGTTTGCCACCGATTCCTGATGTGCCTACCTTGCGCGAGCAGGGCTACGACGAACAGGTGGAAATGATCGTCGCTCTGGTGGCACCGAAGGGCCTGGATGCAGGCGTAAAGGCCAAAATTCTGGCAGCCATGGATAAACTGGCGAAAGACAAGGAAACTCAGGAGTTCATAACGGGTAACCTGTTGATGCGGCCTGTTGAATGGGGAGAAGCGCACGCTGATAAAACAGTGAAGGAGCAGCACAAAACCTTCGGCGTGCAAGCGGAAAAGAAATAAGCCTCAACCCTTAAGGTTGTCTGTGGTATCGGAGCAGGCTCTACGCTTGTTCCGGTATGCTGACTGCCCCTGTTTAACTCCGGGAGTGTTTGCAGAGTAAGGCTGAATCAAGACTGGTAAAGAGAGTA
>DRJJ01000097.1 GCA_011052255.1 Gammaproteobacteria bacterium
GTCCACCCCCTCGACCGGATTCGTGCGACCACGCTCCATACTTGTACGAATGGCTCTCTAAAATACCATTACCGTTTATCCATCTGTACATAATCACGCTGTACCGGCCCAACATACAACTGCCGTGGCCGGCCGATACGCAGATTGTCTTCACCGATCATTTCCATCCATTGTGCTACCCAGCCTACGGTTCGTGCTATGGCAAACATCACGGTGAACATGCTGGTTGGGATACCCAGTGCCCTGTAGATCAGGCCGGAGTAAAAATCGACATTGGGATAAAGCTTGCGGGCAATGAAATAGTCATCACTCAGGGCAATCTCTTCCAGCCGTATGGCCAGTTCAAACAGTGGGTCGCTTTCATCGCCCATGTCTTTAAGAACCTCGTGACACATTTTTCGAATAATGCGTGCGCGTGGATCATAGTTTTTGTACACCCGGTGACCGAAGCCCATTAACCGGAATGGGTCATTCTTGTCACGCGCCCGTGCCAGATATTCCGGTATGTTTTTTACGTCTCCGATTTCTTCCAGCATGCTCAGCACTGCCTCATTGGCACCACCGTGGGCGGGCCCCCACAGTGCGGCTATCCCGGATGCGATGCAGGCAAAAGGATTGGCCTGTGAACTGCCGGCCAGGCGTACCGTTGAGGTGCTGGCGTTCTGTTCGTGATCAATATGGAGTAAAAAGATAAGATCCAGTGCCTTTTCGGCAACGGGGTTGACGTGGTATTCCTCACACGGAACCGAAAACATCATCTTTAGCAGGTTACCGGTAAAGCTCAGGCTGTTGTCCGGGTATACCTGAGGTTCGCCGATGGTGTGTTTGTAGCTGGCTGCGGCAATACTGGGCATCTTCGCAATCATGCGGTAGGCGGCAATTTCACGGTGGCGCGGGTTGGTGATGTCGGTTGAATCGTGGTAGAAGGCTGATAACGAACCCACTACTCCGACCATAATTGCCATCGGATGGGCATCATGATAAAAGCCACGAAAGAAACTCTTCAGGCTCTCGTTGAGCATGCTGTGGTGGGTCATGATGTTGTGAAATTCTTCGAGCTGCTCAGGGCGGGGTAACTCACCGTACATCATTAGATAGCTTGTTTCGAGAAAGTTACTTTGTTCCGCCAGCTGTTCGATCGGGTAACCACGGTATTGAAGTATGCCCTCGTCACCGTCGATAAAGGTAATGGTGCTGTGGCAACTGGCGGTGGCAAGAAAGCCCGGGTCATAGGTAAAGTAGCCCATCTCACGGTGCAGGCGGCCGATGTCTATTACAGGTGGTCCCTGTGTCGGCCGCAGCACCGGTAATTCGATTTGTTTGCCGTTGGCAGGGTCGGTGAGTATCAGAAACTCCTGATCCATGATGGCTTTCTCCCTGGCATCGTTGCCGGTCGTAAAAGTAAATTAAGTTGAGCCGATAGTCTGCTTAGCGGCACACAGCCACGGCGTGGACGGATAACCCTGTGGTGAGTGCTGTCGTCGAGCCATGTAAATGCTGAACATGAAATACAGAATATCACTCAGCGCGCCTGATGTTCGACCGGAAGGTTATTGGGCTGATATACAGAAGTATAGATCTTCTTAATGACAAGGCAAGATACTCACCGGAGAGTACGGTGAGCAGAATGCTGGCAGCTGTGCTGTTTTTACATTAAGCCGTTCAGTATATCCCGGACAAGGGTTGTAATCCGGATCAGGTTTTCCTGATTTTCCTTGGGCAGGGTTTGCAGTTGCCTGATCTGTTGCGGGTAGCTGGCTGTATGTTCGAGTACTTCACTGACAATAAGCCTTAATGTGTTGCGACTGAAGCCCATGTTTTTTGCCAGATGAACCAGGGCGGCTTCAAAACCGATCGGCTGATCCTTGTTATCCAGTTCACCATAGTTACCGAACGGCATGACGCTGAGCATGTCGTGTCGGCTGTAGGCGCGCATCGGGGTAGGGTCATACACCGGTGAGAACAGGGTTTGACCATCGCGCTGGATCAGCGACAGGTTTTCCATATGCAGATCACCATTACCGGTAGCAAATGACATGATCAGGCGTTTAAGTAAATGATGTTTGGCTTCCTGTGGATCGGAAACAATAGGTATAGGTGAGCGTTCGATGACCCGGCCGATATCATCATAGTTGCTGCTGTAATGGTGGGTGACACGACTGTCACCGGTGGCCATCACGGAATACAGGCTTTCTGTGAACAGTGGCTTGCCGTTCGGGTCGCGGTCATAGCGCTCAATCGCAATCACCGGCATAGCGTTGATCTCGGCAGTCCAGTAGCGTGGCACTTCAAAACCGGCCTCGGCATGTAACTGCAGGGTCAGCGCCTCGAGTTCGACGATGCCGGGGTAGGTCGGTTTTTCAAATTTCACGACGATGTCGGTACGATCCGCCACCGCACAGCGGGTAGGCAGGGCAATGCGACCATCCCAGCCACTGTCGGGTATGGATAACAGCAATTTAGGTATGGCACCGCCGACGCTGGGTGTCGGGCCGAGTGCTTCAATCAGGGCCTCGGCACTGTTGTCGAACCAGGTCATGAAGTCCTTTAACGAGAAGCCAAGGTCTTCATTAATGGTAAACAGTTCCTGTGTACGTGTGTCGCTGTACCATTCGCTGGCCTGATCGTCATTTTCGAATACATCAATATGGCCAATACCACCATGACCGCCGGCCATCAGTATGGCCCAGTCGCTGTCGAAGCCCTGTTCGGGTGTTTTGTTCTGCTGTTGCAGCCAGGACAGAATAAGCTGGCGCTGGAAGTTGCCTTCACTGGTTGGTGGTATCAGGGTTTGAAGCTGGGGCAGCAGGTCAAAGTATTGAGAGCGTTTCCAGGTGATGGTGTTCTCGCCAATAAAGGTGGGGTCGTACAAAATACCGAGTCCGGGCAGGCCGTTGTCGAGATAGCTGCTGTCATAGGTGTAGCGGCATTCGGTATCGGTCACAACAAAACGGCCCATGCGTACAGGGGCGGTGCCGCTACGTGTCCAGACGACTGCTTCCCGATCGGTAGCCATGGGTTATTCCGGGTCGGTGAAAAGCGTTCGATCCAGTAACTTTTCAAGCACCGGATCATTGGGAGAGAGGCTGACGCGCAGCCCGACGACATTGGCCAGACGTTCCAGCGTGGACAGCCTGACGTCATCTGCCTGTTTGAGCTTGGACAGTGTGCTGGCGCTAAGACCTGCCTTTTGCACCAGGGTTTTCTGATCCATGCCGCGATCTTTACCGGCATCGACGATCTGATGAACAAGTGCAGCCAACAGGGTTTTCATATATAAATTACCTAATAAAGTAAATAGCATATAAATTATAGACTATTTACCATTAATGGCAATTTATTAATTACTATATAAGGTAATAATGTGAAAAATACTGCAATAAATTACTTTATAAGGTAATAATTGGTGGCTTATTCTGGCTCCGTCACCACCTGCACCAGCACCCACGGAGCGACTACCACCGTCCAGAACATCGGTTTATGTACTGACCAGTCCAGCGCATCGCTATCATTTGCGTTGCAGACCTTACCGTCATTCATCCAGGCCTCTATTTGCTGCTTGTTGTCCTGTACGAACGCAGCGCCGGCTTTGATCAGATCCATTGCCGGATCGACCTTGATGACAACACCTCGGGCAAAGTGTTTTTCCAGCTCCTGCCATTCCAGCTTACCGGTTTGTCCGTTTAGCACGCCACGCAGTTCTTCGTCTGTCAGTTTTTTCATAGGGTAGTGGTGCGTCTCATACGGGTTGATGGTTTAAGCGGATCGAGCAGTCATTATGAGGTTTCTATGCCCAGCAGTTGTGCAGCTTGTTGCAGTGCTGCATGTCGGCTTGCGTGCAGATTTTGTTGATTGAGTTTATCCAGGATGCCCTGTTGCTGTAAAAGATCAATCACAGCAGGGCGGGCGCCTGTGAGCATAACGGTGCGTTTGGCATGCAGTGAATCAGAGACCATATCGTCGATAGCGCGCGATGAGGTGAAATCGATAGATGGCACATCGCTCAGATCAATGATCATGATCTCATGGCTGTTGAAAGTAGAGGCATGCACAGCCATTTCTTTCGCAGCACCAAAACTCAGTGGACCTTCAATGTGAAATAACAGGATACGACCGGCCGCTTTTTTTAATATTCTGGCATCTTCTTCCGCTAGTGGATGCTCAGGACTGGGCTCGGTAATCGCGGTGATACTTTTTAGCTGCATCTCGGTCATGCGTTGCAGAAACAGAAAGCTGGCCATGATCATGCCTATTGCGACAGCGGTAATCAGGTCAATAAAGACGGTGATAAACAAAACCGTGAACATGATAACCATACCGGATCGGGGCGCTGTTTTAATGCGCTTAAGGTAATCCCAGTCAATGATGTCGGTACCGACCTTGATCAGGATGCCCGCCAGTACGGCGTGGGGAATATACTTTGCAAAACTGCCTGCGCCGAGCACGATGGCGAGCAGTATCAGCGCATGCAGCGCACCGGACAGCGGTGTCTGGCCTCCTGCGCGCACATTGACTACGGTGCGCATGGTGGCGCCAGCGCCGGGCAGGCCGCCGAATATACCGGCCAGCGTATTACCAATACCCTGGCCGATCAGTTCACGATCTGATTTATGATGTGTGCGGGTGATGTTGTCTGCCACCAGTGAGGTGAGTAGTGAATCAATGGTACCGAGCATGGCCAGGGTCAGGGCGGATTCGATCATGTCAATGATCAGGTTCCAGTCGGCAATAAAAATCGGCATTTGTGGTGCGGGTAAACCGGTTGGAACTTTCCCCAGTATGCTCACTGCCTGTTCAGGCAATAGCAGTAGCATTGCAGCAGTGCCCACCACCAGCGCAACCAGTGGTGACGGAATCAGGCGGTTGATTGGTTTGGGCAGTGCATAAACGATCACCAGAGAGAGTCCACCCAGAAATAATGCATAGCTATTCGGTGTGCTGATAAATTCAGGCAATGCCTGCACGGCAGCCAATGGACCACTGGCCGCATGGTGTCCGAGTAGCGGCCCCAGTTGTAACAGGATGATAATAACGCCAATGCCACTCATGAAACCGGAGGTGACCGGATGCGGTACCAGGTTGATGTATTTTCCGATGCGGAACACGCCGAACAGAATCTGGAACAGCCCACCCATCATCACCACGGTAAAGGCAAGCGCTGCACCATGGGCCGGGTCTTGTGGGAACATGGCGGTGTACTGAGTGAAAATAGCCGCCATGATCACCGTCATGGGGCCGGTAGGGCCAGATACCTGAGCGGGTGTGCCACCAAATACAGCAGCAAAAAAACCGACGAAAATAGCACCGTAGACACCGGCGATTGGGCCTGCGCCTGAAGACACACCAAAAGCGAGTGCCAGAGGTAGTGCAACAACGGCGGCAGTCAGGCCGCCATAGATATCGCCGCGTATATTATTAAAGTGCAGACCGTTTACATACCGCATGTGGTTTCCGTCAGAACTATCTGTATCGTTACCCGCACCGTAGGCGTAGCCTGCGTATGTTACAGGCAAAATGCCCGCTAGTGAAACATGATTACGGGTTTGTGCAGATCAGCGTTTGATCAGACCACTGCGTGTAAGCCATGCCTGATAGATCTGTTCTGTCCACAGGGTTTGCACCCAGGCGAGTATGGCATCAATTTCCTGCGGCTTTAATTTGTCGGCAAAGCCCGGCATTTGTCCACCGAGTCTGACTCCTCCTTCACGTACTGTCTTACGCAGCAAGTTCAGGGAATGGTGCCATGCGTGCGCAGTACCATTTAAAGGGGGTGGCGGGTACATACCATTGCTGCCAGGTTTTTTCCAGTCAGGTATCGACTGTGCGTTGCTGCCGTGACAGGTAGAGCAATGCAGCTGGAACAAATGCTTGCCTGCTGCGACCTGTTCTTCGGTGTACCAGCGCCCGGGAATAGAAGTAGCAGGAGTAACGGTGGATGTTGATGGTTGTTCCGTTGTGGAATCCGTATCGTTGCTGCAGGCGTTTACTGCCAGCAAGGTGGCTAGCGGTAATATCAGCTTATAAAACGGGTGCATGAATTTATCTCCATATTCTTTTTAGTAAGGTGTGATCCGGCTGCCTGCTGGATACTGATCCTGAGTGACGCTTTTTACTGTATCACGTAGCTTGAGCGGGGTGCTTACGATACCCACCTCATAATAATGGAAAATACCAAAAATCAATAACTTATGGTATAGATGGAGCCTGAGCTGAAAAAAAATGGCACATATTCAAAAAATATTCACATTTGTACTTGCTTATTCATTAGTAATTGCTTATATTCTCATTCACTGTTGAACGGGCGGTTATCAAGTCACTAACTGACTGGATGAATTAGCTACCCGCCCAGTATACATAACACAAATTTTAATTTTAATTATCAGGAGATAATTATGTCTATCAAGAAAATAATGATTGTTGCAGCACTGATGACTGTTTCTGCTACTGCCAGCGCATGGGTTGGTCCTTTCGGTAATGGTTACAACAACGGTTTTGGTAACGGCAATGGCAACGGCGCTGTTGACGGTAGCTTTGGTTTCAGCATGAGCGGTAATGCTGCTGGTAACGGTTATGGCAATGGCAGCAATGGCTATAACGGTAGCAACGGCTATAACAATAGCAATGGTTATGGTAACGGTAACGGTAATGGCGCTTTTGATGGTAACTTCGGTTTCAACATGAGCAGCAACTTCTCCGGTAATGGCAATGCTTATGGCAATGGTAACAACGGTTACGGCTATGCACCTCAAAACGGTTATGCACCGTATGGCGCACCGGCACTGACTGAAGAGCAGGCCAAGGCACAGCAGGAAGCCTTTGCAGCACAGCAGAAAGAAATGCGTGCAGCCTATGAAGCACAGCAGAAAGCGGCCGCTGAATTCAACAAGAAGTTCGAAGGCCAACAGTCTCCTTATGTTGCTATGATGGAACAGAATCGTATGCATATGGAAGCGGCCCGCAAGCGTGATGAAGAAGCTCGTAAAGCATATGAAGCACGTCGTGTAGAAATGATGGAAGCCAACAAAAAGGCTTACGAAGATCACATGGCTATGATGCAGAAGCGTTTCGGTAGCAAGTAAAACTGTTACACAAGCGGTTCGTAAAGGCCCACACGGTTTTCCGTGTGGGCTTTTTTTTTGCACAGGGATGTGCTTATGTCGCGTAGGCCATGGTGCCCTGACCTATCGGAGATAGGTAGGGTACTCATAATGAAGCCCGAAGGGATTCTGTGAGACAGGCCGAGAGCGACGTGCACAGGTGTACCCACCCAGTAAAAAATTCTGGTTCCCACGCAGAGCGTGGGAACGAGGGCTCGCCAGGGAGGCAGGGTGAAGCAGAAATCCAGAAGCGTGGCTGTGAGAACGAGGACACCATCAGCCTCGCTCGCCGAGATGCTAGAATAAACACCCATGCCCGATATCACTAAACAACTTACACAGATAAAACATGATCTGGAACAAACGCGCCTGCGTGACCGGCCACGTTTACAAAGCCGAGTAAAACAACTTGAACGGCGACTAAAATCCGGTAAGCCGGTAGATAAGGCGCTGCCTGATCTTGAAAAGGCAGTAGCGCGCTCCCATGCAGATTACGAGGCTCGGCTGGCAAGCCTGCCGACACCGGACTACCCACCGGAACTACCCATTTCGCAACACCGCGATGTCATACTGGAGGCCTTGCGCAGTCACCAGGTCGTTATTCTTGCGGGTGAAACGGGTTCTGGTAAAACCACCCAGTTACCTAAATTCTGCCTGGAGCTGGGGCGCGGTGTTGCCGGAATGATAGGCCATACCCAGCCACGGCGTATTGCGGCACGCAGTATTGCCGAGCGTCTCGCGTTTGAGCTAAAGGTAGAAGCCGGTAAACAGATTGGTTATCAGGTCAGGTTTCATTCCAGTGTCAGTGAGCAGACGGTTATCAAGTTGATGACCGACGGTGTATTGCTGGCAGAGATCCAGCATGACCCGCAATTAATGGCCTACGATACCCTGATTATCGATGAGGCCCATGAACGGAGTCTGAATATTGATTTTATTCTGGGCTACCTGAAAAATCTGTTACCTAAACGCCCCGACCTGAAGGTGATTGTTACCTCGGCAACGATCGATACAGAACGTTTTGCCAGACATTTTAATAACGCCAGAGTTATTGAAGTTTCCGGGCGCTCGTTTCCGGTTGAAGTACGCTATGAACCATTAAATACAGCCGATAATGCTGACTCGGGCCGTAACCGTGATATGAACCAGGGCATCCTGCAGGCAGTCGATGAGCTGTCACGGCAGGGGTCGGGTGACGTACTGGTATTTCTGCCAGGTGAACGGCAGATACGGGACGCTGCCGAAGCCCTGCGTAAACATCACCCGCCGGGCGTTGAAATCCTGCCACTGTTTGCACGCCTGTCCTCGGCCGAGCAGGACAGGATATTTCGTCCGCACAAGGGCCGGCGGATTGTGCTTACCACTAATGTAGCAGAAACGGCGCTAACGGTACCCGGTATACATTATGTTGTGGATGGTGGTGAAGCGCGTATCAGCCGTTACAGCACACGCAACCGGGTGCAGCAACTACCCATCGAAAAGATATCACGCGCCTCGGCAGACCAGCGCAAGGGGCGCTGTGGACGTGTGGCCGATGGGGTTTGTATTCGCCTGTATGCAAAAGATGATTTTGAAGTGCGCAGCGAGTTTACCGACCCGGAGATAAAGCGCACCAATCTCGCAGCCGTTATTTTACGCATGCTGGCACTGGGTATCGGTGATATTGAAGACTATCCGTTTATGGAAAAGCCTGAGAGCAAGGCGATAAATGACGGTTACCGATTATTGTTTGAGCTGGGTGCGGTTGATGGCCAGCGCACGCTGACTGCATTGGGGAAAAACCTGTCACGTTTCGCGACCGATCCACGTATCAGTCGCATGTTAATGGAGGCCGCTACGGAGGCCTGTCTGGCAGAGATGCTGGTGATAGCCGGTTTTTTATCCGTAGCCGATCCCCGCGAACGGCCGCTGGAGAAAAGACAGCAGGCGGCCGAAGCACATAAAGAATATCTGCATGAAAATTCAGAATTCATCGCGATTGTGAACCTCTGGAATGACTGGCAACAGGCCATGCATGATTTGTCACGGCGCAAACTCAGGCGCTGGTGCAGTGAACATTTTCTGTCGTTCATGCGCATGCTGGAATGGCGTGATATTTACCAGCAACTGAACAGACAGGTGCGTGAGATGCACATGAGCGTGAATGATCAGCCTGCCGGGATTGATAACATACACCGGGCAATTTTGTCAGGCCTGATCAGCCAGATTGGCTTCAGGGACGAGGAAAAAGTGTACAAGGGAAGTCACGGTAAACAATTCCGAATTTTTCCGGGCTCACCGTTGTGCGGTAAAAGCGGCAAATGGGTGATGGCGGCACAACTGATTGAAACACGGCAGTTGTATGCCCACACCATTGCGCCAGTCAAAACAGAGTGGGTTGAGCGGCTGGCACAACATCTGACCAAACATCATTACAGCGACATACATTTTGATGCTCGCAGTGGCGGTGTGATGGCCAGGGTGCAGGTCAGTCTGTTCGGGCTGGTGCTGGTGTCTGCACGCCGCGTTTATTATGGTTCGGTGAACCCGCAACTGGCACGTGAATATTTTATTCGTGAAGGGCTGGTGCAGGGGCTTTATCAAAGCAAGGCTGCCAGTCTGTTACATAATCGTGCCTTGCTGGAAGAAATCGGCCAGCTTGAGCATAAATCACGACGGCGCGATTTACTGGCCGATGAACAATTGCTGTACGCATTTTATGATGCACAGGTGCCGGCCAGAGTGGTCAATGCAGCCGGTTTTGAAAAGTGGCTTAAAAAAGAACAGCAACAGGCACCCGACACACTGAAGCTGACACGTGAAGACGTGTTGCAAGGTGACGAGAGCGTGGTCAGCAGTGAAGATTTTCCAGATTTCGTGAACAGGGACGGCATACCCATAGCATTACAGTATTATTTTGATCCGGCCGATGAAAAAGACGGTGTCACGGCACAGATTCCACTAGCCGTACTAAACCAGTTACAGGAAGAACGTTTCGCCTGGCTGGTGCCGGGCCTGATACGTGACAAGATTATTGCACTGATGCGCAGCTTGCCCAAACCGATACGACGAAAGCTGGTGCCCATTCCTGACTTTGCCGATGCCTGTCTGCAGTCCATGCACAGTGATGGTGATGGCCTGTATGAGCAACTGGGTTTTCACCTGCGACGAATCACCGGTGTAACGATAGATAAATCAAACTGGAATGAAGCGGCCTTGCCCGATCATTTACGTATGCGCTACGAGGTGATGGATGAGCAGGGCAAATTGATCGAGAGCTCGCGTTCGCTCCTGGAACTGCAGGATCTGCTCGGCGAACAGGCCGCGCATGTGCCAGCAGCGGGTACCGGCCATGCGCTGGAACGTGATGATATCCGTGACGGGGATTTTGATGAACTGCCGACACAGGTAAAGGTGCAAAGACACGGGATCGACATGACCCTGTATCCAGCCCTGACCGCTGTGGATGGCAAGGTAGCTATTCGATTATATGACACAGCAAAACGTGCCGATGCCGAGCACCTGCAAGGTCTGCGGGCACTGTTTTCACTAACCAGTGCCGACAAGCTGGCTTATCTCAGAAAACATATCCCGCACCTGAAAGACATGTGTCTGCATTATACGGCGGTAGGAAATTGTGATGGCCTGAAGGCTGATTTCATGCATGCCATTCTGGCCGACAGCTGGACACCCGATCAGCTTGCCATTCGTAACCGGCAGCGGTTTCAGCAGCACAGTGAACAGGTTCGTGAACAACTGATAACACACGCCGGCCGTATCGCAGATAGCCTGGCACAGGCCTTAAAGCAGTTTCATCAGCTCAAATCACAACTCGGTGGCTCGGTCGCCCTGAGCCAGATGCAGGCGCTGGCCGATATCCAGCAGCAACTGGTCTGGCTGATCTACCCGGGTTTTATTCGCCAGGTGGCATACCGGCATCTGCAGCATTATCCACGCTATCTAAAGGCGATACAGAAGCGTCTGCAACGCCTGCAACACAATGTGGAGCGTGACCGCCCCTTGCAATTGCAGCTGCAACCCTATTGGGCGGCGTGGTTACGCCATGCCGGTGACAGCCCCGTCAGCGCCTCCGCGGGTGATGGCTGGTGGGACTTGCGCTGGCAAATTGAAGAATTCAGGGTGTCACTGTTTGCACAGGAGCTGAAAACCAGTGGTCCGGTATCGGCAAAGCGACTGGATACCCTGCTCAGGCAGTTATAACGCTTTAGTACTTGAATCCTTCAACGGTATTAATATAATAAGCCCTCCCTTGACCAAGGTATTTACATGCCCCAATCCGACAGCACCTACCAATGTATCGAGGCCATTTGCCAGTCAGGCTGTTTGGCCGTGCGTGCGGTGATAGATTCCCTGGAAGGAGGGCAGGCCATCCCGCAGACCGATGGTATGAGTCCCGAGCAGATTAATCTTATCCTGAGTGAGCTGAAAGCAGTGATGTCGGTCTACGATGAACCCTGTGACTGAGTGTGTTAATCGGTCAGCAGTAGCGGCTGCCAGTTCTGAGCCGGGTCCCCGGTTACTATAAAACTCGGGTTCTCCAGCGTATCGCGCATATTATAGCGTAAGGGTTGCATAGCCAGATCGGTAAGCTGGCCGCCAGCCTGTTCGACGATACACTGTGCAGCGGCGGTATCCCATTCTGAGGTCGGTCCAAAACAGGGGTAAATGTCTGCCTGTGCCGCAGCAACCAGACAGGACTTGAGAGAGCTGGCGTGGCTCAGTATCTGATGAGGACCGAGTTTTTCCAGAAATTCATGTAACTTACCGCGGTAACGGCGATAACCGACTGCGACCACCGGCACTGCCGGCAAGCTTCGTGTGTGGATAGCTTGCAGCGTACCCTTTGCATCAGCATAAAACGCGCCATCACCCTGGTGGGCAAACCATGTTTCGCCTGTGACAGGTAAATGGATAACGCCGATGACCGGCTGGTGATCAATAATGAGCGCGATATTAACGGTATAGTCATTGCCGCCGTTGATAAATTCACGCGTGCCATCCAGTGGGTCAACCAGCCAGTAGATATCCCAGCACCGACGATCATGGATTGATTCAGCAGGGGATTCTTCGGTTAAACAGGGAATGTCCGGTGTGA
>DRJJ01000098.1 GCA_011052255.1 Gammaproteobacteria bacterium
ATGATAATCGCAAACTCGTCCCCACCCAGCCGGGCAACGGTGTCTGACACCCTGAGCAGTTTTTTCAGGCGTTTTCCTATCGCAATAAGAATTTCATCTCCAACCTGGTGGCCGAGCGTGTCATTGATTTCCTTGAAGTGATCCAGATCCATAATGAGAAGCGCAAGTGAATGCTTTTCACGGGTTGATGACAGGATACATTGTTTCAATCGATCATTAAGCAGTACCCGGTTAGGGAGATCGGTTAGTGCATCGTGCAGGGCCTGGTGTTCCAGAGCCATTTGCCGGCTGCTTACCTTCTGCCGCATTTGGGAAAAAGCATCTATCAGTGCCTGTGACTCACGCGTCTTGCCATGTGTAATCCGGGCTCTGGCTGAGCCTCTGGCTTCATCAAGAAGCGCTTCTGATACCTGTCTGATAGGGCTGAGTATAGATCGGTCAAAATACAGATACCCCAGTACGAACAGTGCCAGAACAATACTGAATATGTACCAGAGCATTTTAATATTATCGTCAGCCATGTGCTCCAGGAACTGCAAGTCCTTACGGGCAGATGTCTCGATATTACGTTCCATTTTCTGAAGCAGCTCAAAAATGGTAGAGACCAGTGGCAGGAGTTGTTCATTTTTGATGATGATGTCATTTCGCCAGTGTTTGCTGGTATAGATGGTTCTGACGGTCAGAAAGTCTCTGTACCAGGCCTGCATGCTTGCATACAAATCCTCACGGACTGTGGAGCCGGTCAGGCCAAGTTTACCCTGTTCACCCAGCGTAATGAGTTCCTTGACCAGAGGCACCAGGCTTGTGTAGATCAGTTCAATATCCTGAGCCTGCTGGGCCAGCGTACTATCATCAAAAGAGCCTAACCGGTTGACAATATATAATCGGAACGCGGCGATGATTTGTATCCAGTACTGCTGAACCTTGGAAACTTTTGTGTATATGCGTAGTGTATCTTTGTTTTGCTCTTCAGTCAGTTCATCCATAACCTGGTTCAGAAACGTAATAACGGAGTGTTGTACCGGTAACATGGTCTGTCTGGCATAAAAGAGTGCCGGGTTGGTCGATTCGGCATTGCGGCGTGACTGGATCAGCTTGAGTGCCTTTACATCCAGCAGCTTAATACTTCTTTCCAGTTTATGGGTCAGCTCACTGGTGTTGGTATGGTTGCCCCAGCCTGATTTATCAACCATGTAGAGATGATCAAGAATGGCCGTGATTTTCCGTTGCCACAGGGATTTGGTTTCATCTTGCGGGTTTAACAAGTGATCGGTGAGGGTGTCCATTGCGGTTAATACGCCCAGACGTATCATGCTGGTGTGCTGACTGACGTCTTCGCGCAGTCTGATTCTGATCAGGTTAGCTTCGCTGGTTCTGGAGGCGTTGTATTGCGCAACCAGGATAACGCTTAATAATATAATTGCCGCCAGAAAGGCGGCTATGAAATAACGTGATCTGATGCTATAGGGTTGTCGCATTTTTCTTAAGCCATGGTTAACATCAGAGGCTTGTTAAACTTTACCCTCAAATGTGCTACGCCGATGAGCATGGATCATTGTACTATGGCCATGACATTGGACTCTATTTAAAGGTTTTCGGCAGCCATCAGGCTCTACTTAAGTCGTGGCTGGTCGACTCCTTGATGGTTATCATATTTTTTCCAGAAATATGATAATAAGTTATTGAATATAATAAAATTCCATCTGAAACCCAGCCATTTCAATGATGTCGTGTTCCTTCAGTGGGTGAGGGTCAGAACCGATACGCACACCATTGACCAAAGGGGTGTCGCTGGCGCGCTTACCACGCCTGGATTTGATACTGGATATGCTGTAGCCCATGTTGCCACGCGAGATCATGGCCATTTTAATCCCTTTATAACCTAAGGTATTAAAGGGTTTTCGCATTTCCATATTGGAGTTGGCAAATGGACCGTTAAGAATCTTGACGCCGGCCAGTGGTAGTCCTTTGACATTGTTGGTATTGGCGGGGCTGTTCGAAATAACCTGGGTTTCTGCAAATTCGGCCTTCACGAACATAGTTGGCTCGTAATCTACCTTGTCTTCATTGTAGTAGGTGAACTGATGAGTACCTACCTGGATGGTATCTCCATGCATGATAAGCAATTTGCTGACCGGGCTGCCGTTGACAAGTGTACCGTTCGAGCTGCCCAGATCTTCGACAAAAGTGTTGCCGACCAGGGTGGTAATCAATGCATGGCGACCGCTGACAGTCATGTCATTTAACTGTATATCGTTACCGTGTTTTCTGCCGATACTGATGCTTTCTCTTTCGATCGGATACTCGCGTATTACGGCGCCATCAAGTGTTAATATTAGCTTTGCTGCCATGGTGTTAGCCCCGCTTTTTTAAGTGAACATTTCGTCTTGAAGTAAACGGTATTGTTCAAAATGCTCTTTTTGGTGTGCTTTTTTATATGCTTCTATTCCAGATATTGTTTTTTCATCCAGTAATTTTCGAAGAGCCGAATCCAGACTCTGCATCCCTTGCATGGATCCGCTCTGGATGACGTTCTGTAGTTGCTCGGGTTTACCTTCTCGTATAATATTCGATACAGCAGTGTTGTTGAGCATGACCTCGACCGCCGCTACCCGACTACGGCCATCTGCGTGCCTGACCAGTTGCTGAGATATTACACCACATAGAGATGTGGATAACATAGCACGTATATATGGCTCATCCCCGGCAGGAAATACGTTAATAATACGCTCTATTGTGGCAGCAGCGCTATTGGTATGTAAAGTACCGAGGATTAATATGCCCATCTCCGCAGCGGTTACTGCCAGAGAGATGGTTTCCAGGTCACGCATCTCACCCACCAGGATCACATCCGGATCTTCGCGCAGAGCGGAGCGCAGCGCGTAGGAGAATTTTTTTGTATGGGCACCTACTTCACGCTGGCTGACCAGGCACGACTTGTTGCTGTGCACATACTCGATCGGGTCTTCGATGGTGATGATATGACCCTTGCGCTCCTGATTGACCTGATCAATCATTGCCGCCAGTGTGGTGGATTTGCCGGATCCGGTCGGCCCGGTCACCAGGATCAGGCCATGCCGATGGCGGCACATGTTTTTCAGTATAGCAGGCAGATTCAGGTCATCCAGTGACTGGATGTTGTCGGGTATCACACGAAAAACAGCGCCAATGCCATCGATATGCTTGAAGACGTTGACCCGGTATCTGGAAATATCGGGGATCTGGTATGAGAAGTCCACATTACCGTGCAGGTCGAATTCCCGGCGTTTTTGATCCGGCATGATTTCAATCAGCAAATCCATCGCTTCGACTTCGTTCAAGGTACGGAATTTTACCGGATAAATATCACCGTGCAGCCGCATGCGGGGCGGGTTGCCTGATATCAAATGCAGGTCGGAGCCACCCTGATTAACTACCAGTTCCAGAAATGCATCAATGCGTGACAAGGGGGTCTCCAGTTAAAAAAATCATGAAACATTCAGATCAATTTGGGGGAGTAATTCAGGGTCGCTTACATATTGCTGGAAAATCTTTTTGTCGTTTGCGGCCAGATAGGCTTCATCCGGGTCGACTTCCTTAGCCTGAAGACTGGCCAGTAACGCCTGGTCAAATAATTGCATGCCCTTGCCAGAACTGGTCATGATGGTGCTGTCTATCTGGTGTACCTTGCCATTCAGCAACAGGTTGGCAATGGCCGGGGTGTTAACCATGACTTCGACTATTGCCTTGCGGCTTTTGCCATCTGCGCTGCGAACCAGCTTCTGGCTGACAACTCCGCGCAGGTTCTGTGCCAGGAAAATAGCGGTCTGGGTTTTCTGTTCTGTCGGCATGGCATCAATAACCCGGTCCAGGGTCTTGGATGCCGATGAGGTGTGCAGGGTGCCGAGTACCAGATGGCCGGTTTCGGCAGCGGTCATGGCCAGTGCGATGGTGTCTGGATCACGCAGCTCGCCTACCAGTATCACGTCCGGGTCTTCACGCAGGGCGGCACGCAGACCTTCGGCAAAGCTGTCTACATGAACACCTACTTCGCGCTGGATAACCAGTGACATCTTGCTTTTGTGTATGTACTCAATCGGGTCTTCCAGAGTGATGATGTTCATACGCCGATTGTTATTGAGTATGTTGATCATCGCGGACAGTGTTGATGTCTTGCCGGTCCCTGTTGCGCCGGTTACCAGGATGAGCCCATGGTTGGCATACAGCATGGTCTCCAGTATCGGCGGCATGCCCAGTTTTTCCAGAGTCGGTATCTCGGATGAGATGGCCCTGAAGGTCGCGCCCAAACCGGAAAGTTTACGAAATACATTTGCCCGAAAGCGCCCCACCTCAGGATTGTCATAGGAGAAATCCAGGTCATTATTTTCTTTCAGCTGCTTTCTCAGATTCGCATTGAGTGTCTCATCGATAAGCTCTTCCATTTCGTCATGACTGATATTCCGATACTTGATGGGGATCAGGTCTCCCATCAAACGTAGCATCGGTGGCATACCGACTGCCAGATGAATGTCAGAACAATTCTGATCACGACCCAGTTTCAGGAAGGCATTGATCCTTGGCATGC
>DRJJ01000099.1 GCA_011052255.1 Gammaproteobacteria bacterium
GGTATCCTGGAGTCATTGTTACACAAGATTGTAGCCTACAAGGAGCGTACCGAGGCCCTGAAGGCCAAAATCAAAAAAGCCCTCACCTATCCGACTGCAGTACTTGTAATTGCCTTTGTGGTGACGGCTGTACTGTTGATTTATGTTGTACCGCAATTTGAATCTCTATTTACCGGGTTTGGCGCTGCACTTCCAGCCTTTACACAAATAGTGGTAAATATGTCTCGCTTTATGCAGGATTGGTGGTGGGCTGTATTTGGTGCCATTGGCCTGACAATTTATGGCCTGATGCAGGCAAAAAGGCGCTCTCGTGAGTTTAACCGCAAACTTGACAAACTGATGTTGAAGCTGCCTATCGTCGGCGATATCGTAAACAAGGCAGCTATCGCACGGTATGCGCGTACACTTTCGACTATGTTCGCCGCAGGTGTGCCGCTGGTAGAAGCGATGGACTCCGTTGCTGGTGCAACGGGTAATGCTGTTTATGAAAAAGCCATCTTACGCATCAGGGATGAAGTCTCGACCGGTCGCCAGTTGAACGCGTGTATGCGTGATGTGGGTCTATTCCCATCAATGGTTGTACAGATGACCGCCATTGGCGAAGAAGCCGGCTCGCTGGACGACATGCTGTCCAAGGTTGCAGATTTCTACGAAGAAGAAGTCAGCAATGCTGTCGACAACCTGAGTAGCCTGCTGGAACCGATGATTATGGCCATTCTGGGTGTGCTGGTCGGTGGCCTGGTGGTTGCGATGTACCTGCCTATATTCAAAATGGGATCGGTCATCTAGGATCATCACTACATGAGTTTGACAGACTTTCTCCAGTTGAATCCAGGCTGGTTTCTGACAACTGTCTTTATACTTGGGTTATTGGTTGGCAGTTTTCTAAATGTCGTTATATCCCGGCTCCCGCTGATGCTACAACGAGAATGGCATGCCCAGTGCCAGGAAATCCTCGAATTAGAGGATAGCAGCGAGAAACCTGAGCGTCTGGATCTGTCACGCCCGCGTTCGCACTGCCCACTCTGCGGACATATGATAACCGCCCTCGAGAACATCCCGGTTATCAGTTATCTGTTCCTGCGTGGCCGTTGTAGTGGATGCCGCAAGCCCATCAGTATCCGTTACCCGATCATAGAGCTGCTCACGGCAACGTTAATGCTAATGGTCGCCTGGCACTATGGTTACAGCTACCAGACGGCGCTGGCACTAGTATTAACCTGCTATCTGATCGCACTGACTTTTATCGATGCTGATCACCAGTTACTACCGGATGTCATGGTCTTACCCCTGTTATGGCTTGGCATACTGGCAAATCTAAACGACCTGTACACAAATCTCGAATCAAGCATAATAGGTGCTGTAGCCGGTTATCTGGTACTCTGGATACTGTTTCAGATACACCATCGTCTGACCGGCAAAATCGGTATGGGTTATGGCGACTTTAAGCTTCTCGCCGTAATCGGTGCCTGGGGTGGCTGGCAAATCCTGCCTGTCACCCTGATACTCTCATCTCTGGTAGGCGCCGCAGTCGGAATTAGCCTGATAATATTTCGCAGCCGTGACCGCGATACACGCATACCATTTGGCCCCTATCTGGCGGCAGCTGGCTGGATTAGCCTGCTCTGGGGCGATGATCTGACCAGGCTGTATCTGAACTGGTCCGGGCTCAATCCCTGACTTTCCTGAAGCTCCGCATTATTTCGTTTAAGCAACCCTGTGGAGAATACAGACCATTTGCGGTAAGGTTCATCGTGTGTGTACGCGATGAGTAAACAAGTGCATCATTGTAGCTTGTTTCGGGTAACCACAGGGTGCAAGTTTTTCACTGTTTTTTACCCTGTATTTACAGGTAACTGTATGCTAATCATAGGCTTGACTGGTGGTATTTGTAGCGGAAAATCAACAGTCACTGGGTTATTTAAGGAATTGGGCACTTCCGTCTTAGATGCGGATATCGTCGCACGCGAACTGGTCGAGCCAGGCCAGCCGGCACTCCAGGAGATAATCAATCTATTCGGTTCCGAAGTACTGGGCGATGATGGCAAACTGGATCGAACCCGGTTACGCACCAGAATATTCAGTCATACAGAAGACCGCAAACAGCTTGAGGCCATACTGCACCCTCGTATACGTGAACGCATGGCTGTCTTGACCCGCGACAGCAATGCCCCCTGGTGCATACAGGTAATCCCGCTGTTGATCGAGACCGGTCAGTCACAGGACGTGGACCGCGTACTGGTAGTCGATACCAGCGAAGCCGACCAGAAACGACGACTGGCTCAGCGTGATAACAGTAGCACAGAACAAATCAAAGCCATACTGGCCAGCCAGACAGATCGACAACATCGATTAAAACAGGCCGATGATATAATTATAAACGATGGCACGCTGGGTGAGCTGCGCAAACAGGTCATTCTCATGCATCGCAAGTACACGCTCCTGTCACAAAATAACGCTCAAAATTTGCACCGCAAGCGTAGCTAATGGACAATAGCCGCCCACGATGTCACCGTAACCAGGTAAGGAACAACCCGTGCAGGACGTAACATTATACGAACATCCGCTCAATGAACGCATACGGTCATTTTTGCGGCTCGAGTTACTTTTTCACCAGGCCGACTTCTATTCTCGTGGCGCTTCCATCTGGAACAGCCGCGCGACGCTGAACAGTATTATCGAAATTCAAAGCCTGATCGGACGCAGTGATCTGAAAACTGAACTACTCAAGGAACTCGAACGCCACACCGCCAATCTCGCACGTCTGGAACAAAACCCGAATATTGATCGCCGTCTGCTCGCCGAAGTGCTTGATGAGCTGGATATGCTGATTGATCGGCTGTACAGCAACAATCAACCTATTGGCCATGCATTGAATGAAAATGAATTCCTGAACAGTTTCAGGCAACGTAGCGCCATACCCGGTGGTAGCTGTGCATTTGACCTGCCCGGCTTGCATGCCTGGCTACAACTACCCGTTGAAGAACGCAACCAGACCCTGGCAAGCTGGCTGTCCAGTTTTGACCTGGTTCGTCATGCCATCATGTTTTTACTACGACTGATACGTGACAGTGCCACCGAACAACCCATCACTGCAGAAAAGGGATTTTATCAACAGAACATGGACCCTAACCAGCCCTGCCAGGTGTTGCGCATCACATTACCCGCAGAGGTACGACATTATCCCGAGATCA
>DRJJ01000100.1 GCA_011052255.1 Gammaproteobacteria bacterium
AACGGTTGTGCTACCAGTCTTGCGTTAAATAACCAGCTATCGGAAAAGTCCCCGAGCACCTGGCCTGCATTCAGTTCAGCGGCCAGACTGGGGGAAAAGGCAAAACTGCCGTAGGCTGTTACGCTGCGGGCACCATCAAAATCACCACCCATTACCCCGAATTCCCATGTTCGGTTACTGAAATGGTCCAGATCTGATTTTTTGAACGACCAGTGTTCACCCAGTGGATCCAGCGTGCTTCGCATTTCATCTATATATACCCAGCCTTCCTGCTTACGATGGGTACGTACTTTGAACCAGTCTGTTTTGCGCTTGAGTATCTCAACCCATTCACCTCGTTCGGCGATATAAAAAATCGGATAACCACGCCCGGGGCCGGTATGCAACTCGATGTAAGGTTCTTCAACCTTTGCCAGTTGACTTTGTTCTTCATCACCACGGGTAGGTTGTACTACCAGTAGTGTTGTTATCAGCAGGCTGAGAAATACGCGTAGTTGCATGTTGTATATTGCCCGGGCACATCACACTGTAAGGCCTTAGCACTAATCCCTTTAATTATCAGTTGTTAGTGTGTGATTTAGTTCTTGTTTTTAAAATCCTGTAAGGGATGTTACGCGCTCGATCCGGTGACTGCAAACTTCAACTGAGTGGTTTGCAGTCACCGGCATATAGCCAGGCACGAGGATTATTCCTAGTTCAATGGTGCCATGAATGGGTCGTTATAATATTGCGCGCCAATATCCAGCCATTCGGATATCATCTTCAGTTCACCGTCTGCTAATATGCCTGAGTGTATCGGATCCCCTGATCCTGCATCGAACTTGCTCATGAAGTAGCGGCTGTTGGCACCATTGGCCGACATGGACGGGCCTCGCGCCGGAACAGTAACCGGTGGCAACGGGATCGGGGCACCATTGGCATCGAGTACCTGGTTTCCGTTTGCATCCAGTAAAAATAACGGGTTGCCGCTGGCATCGACGGCCGGTACCAGCAAGTCAACCACTACGCCTCCCACTACTGCCTGGGCATTATCACCGAACAACAACTCCCGATAGGACTTGAAGTGATCGGGTTGCTGATCGGATGGGCCATCAGTCAGATCCAGATCGCCTTTCGGGACCATGGCCACCATCGCCGCATCAGCAATGTTGTGGCAGGAGGTGCAGGTGTCATCCCGTATCAGGGTGCCGTTTATATCCAGTACCTGCCTGTTAACATTCCAAAGAGGATGGATGTGTTGTTCATAGTTAATGGTGATCCGGCAGCTACTGCTCCAGTTGGTCATACAGGTCGCACTGGTCGGTATGGCGGTAGTCAGGTCACTGTAGGAATAACTGAAGCTGGTATCGGCCGCACGACCGGCAGTAACCGGATCGGTCCAGACGTCGTCGAAAACGATATCAACCAGAGGATCAAGAGCAGTCGCATCCTGGCTTGCACGTACTTCGGCCATGGTCTCGCCGGCATTAAATGCCCATAAGTTGCTCATTGTGTTCGGGAATATGCCGCCCGCTACCGGTGCGCCCGGGTTGATAGACGGCGGGCCATCCGGTGTTGCATGTGCTTGCGGAGTAATGGCATTGTGGTTATGGCAGCCGCTACAGGTCACGGTTTCACCAGGACGCACCTGTATCCAGTTCAGGTGGCGCCCAAAGCCATTGAGACGGCGACCATTCTTGTCCAGCACGCTGATTGCCAGCGGTACTTCGGCCGGCACCTTGACCATCACGGAGCCATCCGGCTCGATCGGTGCGTAGGCGAGGATTTCTCGCATCAGCTGATTGCGGTCAGGTCCAAAAGCGGTATTACGAAAATCGCGGGTATTGCGATCAGGTATGGATGCCGCTTTTTCAATACGCAGGAAACGTGCCGGGCGCTGGTCGGCTGTGGTTAAGGCAGGGTCTGCAAGGGTGGTTATACCATTTGCTGTGTTGTCTACTCCATCGAGGTCATAAACACTGCGGATGTGCAGGATACCCACTCTTTCATTGGCCAGATTGATCGCAGGAACCAGATCGCTGATAACTGCAGGTGCGGTACGAGGTTGCATTAACGCTATTTCACTCAGTGTCAGGCCCTCAGTCGGGGCAACGATCGGCACCATGGTCTGGTTGCCAGGATCATAGATAAACAGGCCGTACAGGGGGGGTGCCTCAACCGGGTTAGCAGCGGCCAGGCGGGCAGGCGTACAGGGCACGATGTTACCGTTCTCGATCAGCCGGCAAATGCTCCAGCTGACCAGTAGCCGGCCAGTGCCATCCCACAAAGGAAAGGCGCTGGCAAAACGACCGCTCGGTGATGGGCCGGTTGTCGTGGTAACGGGCAGGTTGGCAATGGCCGGTGATTGTGCGGTGCCGCCAAGCATGCCCTGGTTGGGCCAGGTCGGGATGGTGTTATCAACGAAATTACCAATATCGATGTTGATCAGATTGCCGCCACCCTGGGTGCCAGTGAACGGACGCGCCAGCACCTGTAGCAGGCCATCATCGCGCTCATATGGCTGCAGGAACTGCACAGTAGTGTTATTGGTACCGGTGTTATGGCTGTGTGCACCATACAGGATACGCATATCGGTACCATCCGGGTTCATACTGTACAGATTGATTTCATTTCGACGGCCAGTGTTGTCCCAGCGGCTGTAAACCACCCGGCCATCAAGTGTGACCGTTGGATCCAGATCGTGGCTCTGGTTGAAACTGATCTGCTTGATATTGCTGCCATCAGCATCCATCACATGCAGGACGGTTGCTGATTCCTGGCGGTCTTCATCGAGCGGCGCGAACTGCGGTTTGCCTTCGTCCAGCAGGATGGCAACCGTGCGTTTCTGACGCGTTGAGGTATACAGGATGCGGCCATCAGGCAGAAACTGCGGAGCAATATCCTGTCCCTCTTCGGCAACAATATCGGAGGTGATAACACGATTAACGCTGTCTGTTGCGACATCATAAAGCCAGATGTTCCATGTTGGCTGATTTTCAGGTTGTGTATTGGGAAGATCGGGAAGGCGTAACGCGAAAACGGCCTGGCTGCCATCATAGGAAATACTCAGATCTCGCACATCACCCATGCCGCCGGTAATGGAGCCGGTCAGGTTGCGTTCGGGAGAGCTGGGAGAGGCGGCACTACGCAGCCACAGGTCGCCACCCGGAGAGAAATCTGCGGGCTGACGCACATCGGTTTGTATCAGGTTGCCATTATTATCGACCGGCAAGGTACGTTTGACATACAGAATAGGTATCTCTTTGACGATAGGGTCACGTGACTGGCTGCCGCCAAGGGTACCGCCACTGCCACCGCCACAGCCGGTTGCCAGTAAAAAGACTGCTGCGGCACTGATAGAGGCTGTGTAGCGCCACAATTTGCCTGAGAAGCATGATTTCATAAGCTGATAGCCCGGTTTGTAGGTTTGCGTTAGTTAACACTGTTTATATAACGGAACGTGTAGTGAATTATCGAAATCAGGCGGCAGGCATACTGTGCAGGGGTTCACAAAATTACCCTTGTTGGAGTGCAGTTTGGTGCGAGGTGTGACCAAAGTCGCAAAATTTCCCTGCTTAAAACATAGAATTCAATCTCAAGAGGCTGAACACATAAACGTCATGGCCGATATGACATAAGTCAAACAGGCTGCAGACTAACAAAAAGCCTCGGATGTAAAGCTTACCCCATCCAGTAAATTGATGGGCAGGAATAACCAGGCTGCTATAGCAGGCACGAATGATTGGGACAGGTCCTATGTATATTGCCAAGAAAAACAAGCGTCATTCACACTCCGGGGTGGTTCTGGCACTCGTCATCATGGCTACGGTTGGCTCGGGTGCGGCAGTTGCCGGGCCGCGGGAACAGGCAAAACGCATGCATGATCGTCTGGCCGGTGTTCCACCTACTGAGGCTGTGTTGACCAGTATGGCCAGCAAGATCAGTTCCAGCGATGCGGTCGGCGCCGCGATGGAAGCAATTAATAACAAGGATTTTTATAACGTCACCCTGAAAAACTTTGCGATGCCCTGGACCAACGAGGCACAAACTGTGTTTGCCCCGCTGAATGATTATGTGGCAACCGTGATTGGGATAGTTCGTGACGACATACCCTTTACCGACATCCTGTCTGGTGACGTGCTCTACGTTGCTACCGGAGTAGGCAGTGTCCCTGCCTATTCAATGAGCAACAATGATCACTATGCCCAGCTTGAACTACAGGGCATTGATCTGAATGCCAATCTGGTTAACGTCACCCAGTCCAGCATGACTACACTACCTGCTGCCGCAACAGCCGGCGTGATGACCTCTCGCGCAGCGGCCGAGGCCTTTTTTATTGACGGCACTAACCGCGCGATGCTCCGCTTTACCCTGTTAAATCACTTGTGTACTGACCTTGAGCAGATCAAGGATGTAACGGGTGTGCCAGACCGTATACGCCAGGACGTCACACGTAGCCCGGGTGGGGACAGTCGTATCTTTATGAACGCCTGCATAGGCTGCCATATTGGTATGGATCCGCTAACACAGGCCTTTGCGTACTACGAGTACGACAAAGCCAATACCACGATCGTGTATAACGATGTCGGTCAAACTGACCCGGCAACCGGTTCACGCGTACAGGCAAAATATCGGATTAACTCGGATAATTTCAAGCCAGGTTTTATCACGACCAATGACAACTGGGACAACTACTGGCGCAAAGGCCCTAACCGGTCACTGGGCTGGGATGGTGCACTGCCAGGCAGTGGCAGTGGCGCCAAATCCATGGGTCAGGAACTGGCAAAAAGTAATGCATTTGCTACCTGTCAGGTGCAAAAGGTATTCAAGAATGTATGCCTGCGCAGTCCCATTGATGCTGCAGACCGTAACCAGATAAGCAATATGGTTGGCAGCTTCAAGAGCAGTAATTACAACCTCAAGCAGGTATTTGCCGAATCGGCAGTGTATTGCATGGGCAACTAGTTTGAATCCAGTCATTTGGCAGGCCAGTTCTTGCCGATGGTTGCAGCAAGCGAATGTGACGGACGATGGTTCCGGAGAATCAGTAAAATGAAAAAAACACGAGCCAATACTATGATGAAACTATTGAAACCGGTTGCACTTGTTCTGGCAGCAGCGGGATTACTCGCTGGCTGTGGTGGTGGCGCTGATGTCACCCAAAACCCGCAACAGATCAATAATCAGGCGCCATCAGGCTACTCCGGCCCGGCCCCTGCTACGGCCGATGTCCAGTCTTTCAAGCTTAATCTCTGGGATAGCCTGCAGATTCCTAATCGTTGTGGTGATTGTCATAACGAAACAGTTGGGCAGTCACCGCAGTTTGCACGTACAGACGATATCAATCTGGCTTATTCCGCCGCCAGTACTGTCGTTAACCTGACCTCGCCGGTCGATTCCCGTTTAGTGGTAAAAGTGTCTGGAGGCCATAACTGCTGGTTACAGAGTGATAGCGCTTGTGCCAGTCTCATGGAGACCTATATCAGTAATTGGGCCAGCACCAGTGGTTCCAACACCGGCCGTGTTATCCAGTTGACTCCGCCACCATCGAAAGATCCTGGTAGCAGTAAAACCTTCCCGGCGGACAGTAGCCTGTTTGAAAGTACCGTGCATCCGGTTCTGATGGCGCGTTGTGCCGGCTGTCATACAGATACCTCGAATACACCACAGTCACCGTATTTTGCAAAAACAGATCCAAGCGTGGCCTATCCTGCTGCGAAACAGAAAATTGATCTGGATACGCCAGCCAACTCACGGCTGGTCATACGCCTGCGTGATGAATTCCATAACTGCTGGAGTGGTAACTGTGCTGCCGACGCAGCCACTATGCAGGCAGCCATTCAGGCGTTTTCTGATGGCATAGCGTTAACCGTGCTTGATCCTGCGCTACTGAACAGTAAGGCGTTAACGCTCGCAGACGGGGTGGTAGCCAGTGGTGGTAACCGCTATGAAGATAACGTCATTGCAATGTATGAATTCAAGTCCGGTAGTGGCACTACTGCCTACGACACCAGCGGTATAGAGCCGTCGGTTGATATGACCCTGTTCGGTGGTGTTACCTGGGTAGCCGGTTACGGCATTAATATCCAGAGTGGCCAGCGGGCACAGGGCAGCGCATTGGCCAGTAAAAAACTGTCTGACCGTATCAAGCTGACCGGAGAATATTCTGTTGAGGCGTGGGTGGTCCCTGCCAATGTAACCCAGGATGGTCCGGCACGTATCATTAGTTACTCTGCCAATATCACTAATCGTAACTTTACCCTGGGCCAGACCCTGTATAACTATGAGTTCATGCATCGTAGCTCTACTACCGATATCAACGGTGACCCATCCATGGCGACGGCCGATGCCGATGAAGACCTTCAGGCGGCACTGCAACATGTGGTGATCACTTTTGATCCGATTAACGGTCGCCAGATTTATGTCAACGGTGTCCATACCGGAGATACCGACAGTGTGTCGGGTGGTGTGTTGTCAGCGTGGAATGACAGCTATGCACTGGTATTCGGTAATGAAGCCGGTGGTAATGGCGGTGCGCTGCAGTGGGCAGGGCAGTTACGTCTGGTTGCGATTTCTGATCGTGCCATGACCGCCGCACAGGTTAAACAGAACTTTGATGTGGGTGTAGGCGAGAAATTCCTGTTGCTGTTTGAAGTCTCTGCATGGACCGGTATTCCGAGAAACTATGTGATGTTTGAAGTCAGCCAGTTTGACAACTTCAGCTACCTGTTCAACAAACCGGTGCTGATCAGTCTGGATGCCAATGCAACAGCCACCAGTGTACCGATGCAGGGTATGAGCATTGGTATCAATGGTAAAGAGGCAGCAGTGGGCCAGGCCTATCGTAATATGAATACTACGATTGATGGCAACAGTGATTTACTGGGCGGTACACGCCTGTCTACACTGGGTACCGTGATTGCGTCTGAAAAGGGCTCGACTGCAGATGAGTTTTTCCTGACCTTTGATCAAATCGGTACCAGCACCAATGTTCGTACCGAGCCAGCCTTACTGGCGCCTACGGCCCCGGCTGATGGTGCGCCGGTACCCGTTATTGGTCTGCGAACATTTGATGAAATCAATGCAACTATGTCAGTACTGACCGGTGTAAGCACCCCCAGTGTTGGATCGACTTACCAGGTTATTCTTCAGCAGCTGCCGGCAACGGCCGATATCATGGGCTTCCTGTCGGCTCATCAGGTGGCGGTTTCACAGCTATCGATTGACTACTGTGATCAGTTGGTGTCAAACACCACTGCAAGAGCACCATACTTTGCACCATTTACGGCCTTTACGGCTACGCCAACGGCGGCTTTCGATACAGCCGGTCGGGACGCGCTGCTGGATAACCTGATAGATAAGATGATGGGTATTAGCCTTACCAGTCAGCCGCTCACAAGTGATGTCAAGACCGAGCTGAATGCGCTGATTACCAGGCTGATGCCGTGTCCGATTGATACAACAACTGGTCAGCCAAATTGCGCTGGCCGCACAGAAACCATAGTCAAGGCAAGTTGTTCAGCCCTGCTAGGCAGCGCAGTTACTCTGATGCAATAACAAACTGTAGATAAAGAAATAGCAACTTAAAGTAAATAGATAACCCGTTCGAGGATAGTAATATGGCAAAACGACGCACACCCCTGCACCCGGATGCGCCTTTGTTACATGAGTTACACAAGCGCCCTGTTACCCGACGGGACTTTCTAAGCCAGGGGCTGATAGCCGGATCTGGTATGGTCATGGCTCCCAGCCTGCTCAGCATGTTTGCATCACCCGGCAGCGCCCAGGCAGCCTTGTCTGGCGACATCGCCGCGTTTAACGCAGCCTGCGGGGCCACAACCCAGGGCGCCGGTAAAATCCCCTTTATTGCATTTGACCTGGCCGGCGGAGCGAATATAGCAGGCTCTAACGTGCTGGTTGGCAAGCAGGGCGGCCAGATGGATTTTCTGACCACCGGCGGATACAGCAAGCTGGGACTGCCTGGCGACATGTTGCCGGGACAGGCGGACGCTAATGATGCGGCTAACCCTGGTTTTATCGATAGCAGCCTGGGACTGGCGTTTCATAAAGACAGTGCCTTTCTGCGCGGCATGCTGGAAAAAACCTCAGTCGCTACTCGTGCCAATATTAATGGCGCAGTGATTCCGGCACGTTCAGGTAATGATACTGGCAATAACCCACATAACCCGATGTATGGTATAAATAAGGCCGGCGCAGACGGTTCCTTGCTCACCCTGATCGGTTCACGAAATTCAGATTCCGGTGGTAACTCAATGTCACCGGCGATGATGATCGATCCTTCGGTACGCCCAACCAAGGTAGACAGGGCCAGCGATGTAACCGGCCTGGTCGATACCGGCAAGCTGGTTGGTCTGTTAAGCCAGCAGGATGCGGTGGCCGTGCTTGAATCTATGGTGCGCATCAGTGACAAGAAAATGCCAGCCATCTCATCCAATACCTCGATACAGGATCTGGTTCGTTGTGGTTATGTGAAGAGTGCCGACCTGGTTGATCGCTTTGGCGGCAGTGGCGCGCTTGACCCGCTGACGGATCCTTTCATTATCCAGGAACTGGGTGGGACAATATTCAGTCTGGATGAGGCCACCAATGATCGAGAATTCCGCAAGACGGCAGCGGTTATGAAAATGGTCATGAGTGGCTATTCCGGTGCTGGCACCATAGCAATGGGTGGCTACGATTATCATACCGGTGACCGCTCTACCGGTGAATTACGTGACTTGCGTGCAGGCCGCTGTATGGGTGCCTGTCTGGAATATGCCTCGCTGATGGGTGTGCCGTTAATGATGTATGTATTCAGTGATGGTTCTCTGGCCAGCAACGGCGGGGTTGATAATTCTGTGGACGGCCGTGGCAAGGGTAACTGGACTGGTGATAACTCATCTACCGCAGCATCCTTTTTCATGGTTTATAATCCGGGTGCCCGTCCAGCTCTGTTTAACGGCGACGGTATCCCGGCAGCACAGCATCAGCAGATAGGCTACTTCAGTGGCGATGGCTCGGTTCAGACGGCAGCAACCCCGGCTGCGAACAACGTTAACCTGCTGGTTGAAACCGTCATCATGAACTACATGGCCCTGCATGGTGAACAGGCCAACTTCCCGACCTTGTTCCCGGCTCATGGCCTGGGTAACGCAGGTCTGATCGATAGTCTGACCGCATTTAATCCGATCGTAAATGGCGTAATTGGCGGTTAAACCGCTTACCGCAAGGGCGGTGAATCCAGCAATTTTTGCTTCACCCCTTCCCGGGGGCGAATGCATCCATTTCGATTTGTAGTTGCATATTGTCTTATAGCGTTCTCTTATTCATTCCGAAGAAATTACACAATTCCCTTCAGCGCCATGGGTATGGTCAGTGGGTTGAATTATGGCGATACAGACGTTACGCCTGTTTCAGGCGATACCATCAGGTATGAAGCGCCGGTACCAAATCTGCAATATCCATGAGTGCTAGCAGAAAAGCGATTGACCTGCTCAAGGCCATCGAAGAGCGGGCCACTAAACCCTATGATGATCAAACCGGTAAAGATATTTCCAGCTGGGTGAAAGGGGCAACGATAGGCTATGGTCACCTGATTATAAAGAACGATTGGGGGCTATACAAAAATGGCATAACGAAAGCGGAAGCCCTGGCGTTATTCAGGAAAGATTTGTCACCCTACGAAAATAAAGTCAAGAACTCGGTAACGGCTAATATCACTCAAAACGAGTTTGATGCGATGTTGATATTAATATTAACGTTTAACATTGGCAAAGCAGGATTTGCGGGTTCATCCATCCTGAAGCTGGTCAATCGACGCAAGGCAGAATGGAATATTTACAGTAGAAACGTTTATAAGAAATGGTAGCCATGAAAAGGTTCAAGCCATACAAACATGTACCGGGTGTTATTCTTCTGTTGGCCTACGATGACTATCAGATCCTGCTCGATAAGGAGCTTAACAAGGCTTATCATATATTGCGATCGAAGTTGTCGAAGGCGCAGCAGAGTGAATTGAAAAAGTCACAAATGAACTGGATTACATTTCGTGATGCTGAATACGAGCTGATTCAAAACAACTGGACCAGCAATAATTTTGGCAGTTCTGCGGGCATATCTCGCGGGGACTATCGCAGCACTATCGTAAAAGACCGGATCATACAGTTATTGCATTACCTGCAGAATTATTAGACTGGCTAAGGTTTTGTCGTTGCAGGCTCTTGCAGGCCGTTGCTGTAAAAAAACCGGCCCTTGTTGTCGATCATGATCGCGTCAATATCAGGCAGCTGGTTGGCCAGTGCCATACCGCGTTCTATTCCCATGATAAACAGACTGGTTGACAACGCATCGGTGGTGATTGCATCCGGGCCGATGATCGTAACGCTGCGAAGTTTACGTGCCGAATCACCCGTTTTCGGATCAATAATATGATGATAACGCACGCCATCTTCGATAAAGTAACGCTCATAATCTCCGGACGTTGATAATGCGGTATCCCACAAGGGTAACCGGGTAAGCAGACCGTCGTGTTTGCGTGGGTTGCGTATGCCCATCATCCAGGGGCGACCATGGCGATTGCCGAGAATGCGGCTGTCGCCGCCCGCGCTGACGATTGCACTTTTAATACCCCGTTGCTGCAGGATTTTAATACCGTTATCTACCGCATAACCCTTGGCGATTCCGCCCAGGTCAATGAATACACCGGTGTGGGTAAAACGGATAGTCTGACGGTTTTTGTCTAAAACAATGTTGTGGAAATCGATCTTGCCCAGCTGTTTTTTAATGGTTTTCCTGTCAGGACGTTTGTGTGCACGGTAGTTGTACAGGTGCCCGACGCTGGCATAGGTGATATCGAACGCACCTTCAGTCAGGCGTGAAAATTCAATAGAACGTGCAATCAGCTTAAACATCTCGCTGCTGATGCGTAGCTCCTGCTGTGAGGCAAGTTGATTAATGCGGTATAGCGCACTGGTTTTTTTATGCGGACTCATGAGCTCGTCAATACGGCGCATTTCGGCCATTACCGCATTGATGGCAGCCTGGCCATCGATATTATCATCCTGCCATAGCTCAACATGAATACGCGTGCCCATGATCGCCTGTTCAGAAGACACCCATTCTGCGTTGGCAACCGAGGAGACAAACACAAGTGAGGTGAACAATGCGAACCGGCTCAGTTTATTCATGTCGACGGGTATCAGGGTTTGAATCCGGTTATTTTAAGTATGTCGTCGCTGCGAAAACCATCCACCAGTGGCATGTGTTTGTCTTTGGAGTGTTGTAGAGAGAGATATGCAGTAGTACCGGCAGCGTTGAACAGAAAGCCGGTCGGTTTAGCGGAAGAATCTATTACCGAAGCAATGCGTATGCAGCCATCACTACGCAGATCACGGTCCTCACCATCGGGCAGGCAGGCATAAATGCTGCCGTTAGCGCGATCCTCGATTACATAAAGATTGCCTGAGCCTTGCTGAAACTCAAGGTTGTCAAACGAATGAAAAATCGGATCACCCTGTATAAAACGTTTTACGGTCACGCTCGCAACTTGATTCGTTTCTGTCACCAGCCGGGTTTTGTTGCTGGTGGTATCGAGAGCCTGCAGGTATGCATCAGGGTGATGATCAACAGCACACATGACTTCAGCAAAATGCCGGGTTTTCGGATTGCCGGTGTTTGTCCAGCAAAAGCGTACACCCGCACCGGTGTATGCAGGATCCAGGTGCATGTCCTCAGCTCGATACATCGGTGTAGCGCCTTCATTCCTGGCGGAGTGGCGTGCAGATTCCGCATCGACAACCAGCCAGTAGCCATTGCCGACCTGACAGCCCGCGTTTTTTAAAGTGTTGCTATGAGGGGTAGTGCCAACACAGTCCAGCAGCATAGCGTACAACGAACCGCTGGCAAGCGGTGACTGATCCAGTGACTGTAAGGCCTGGCCCTGCCAGAATTGTCTGGGTACAAAGCGGTAGATTGCGCCGGGTCTGGTCTCGTCAACAGACACAACCACACCATTTGGATATACGGCCAGTCCTTCCCATGCCTTGATGCCGAGCTCGGGGCGTTTGGCAATGTGGAGCGGATCGCTGACCAATTTATCTGCACGATCATGGATAAGCTGTTCAGTAACCTTGAGTGGTTCGAAGATTTCCCAGGCGGCACCGTCAATCACCTCTTCGCCTACCAGGATAGTGTGCCAGGGTGTGCGACGAATACCATCACAACGAGACAGGCCGCGCACCATGGTCACCACCTGACCGCTGCGCAGATCGATACGCTGGATAGACGGGTTGAGTCTGCCACTTTCATCAATCGAGGATCTTGATTTTTCTACGCAGGTGATCAGGTGACTGGGATTATTGTCATCGGGCCATAAAGCCATCATATCGGTTTGGTCGGCGGCCTCCCGGGTGAGGTATTCAACCTTGAGCCCGCTGGCCAGTAACAGCTGTTGATCTGCAGGCTGGCCAGGTCGACGATAGTTGGACGAGCTGCGTGGCGCAGGTTTATCCAGTACCGAGCCGACACCAAACAGCTTGTCAGAGTGGTTTTTCAGCGACTGTTCGACACCGATGCCAAAATCATTACGCGTATTTGCACTGAGGTCTGAGTTATTATTAGCGACCATAGGCCGGTGTGTACAGGCCGATAGCATGACTAGTATGATCAGGCTCAGTAAGCCTGATATGGATTTTTTTGGCAAGGTCGGTGTCTCATTCATTATCTGGATTGCCGGGCGGGTATTTCAGCGCCGGTTGCTATGCTGATTCTGACGTCAAAAAGCGGTTGCCGCCACCATAAAAATGGCTTCAGCTCATTAAACAGAGGTTTAATGAGCATGTCTACCAACCTGGCCAACTATTGGCCTGTTTCCTGCGTTTGTTGTGCCGGTTGAGCCACATAAGCCGAGAATCGACAACCTTCAATGATGTAAAAGAGTTTATAGCCTGCCAAAACCATAATATGATGGTACAGGTTTTTAATATTGAGGCTTAACAGTAACAAAATGAATCAAAAAATGATTATATCCATGCAGGCTGGCGTTATCACATTGCCCTGGCTTAAATCAGATTCACAACAAGGTGTAGCACGATGAACTGGTGGGGAAAACTGATAGGTGGTGCATTCGGCTTCATGCTCGGCGGGCCGCTGGGTGCGCTGCTGGGCGCTGCGCTGGGGCATAATTTCGACAAGGGCATATCCGGTATCATGCTGGACCCTGAAATGGCTCAGGGTAATGCAGAACGGGTTCAAACGGCCTTTTTTACCGCTACATTCTCGGTTATGGGGTATATCGCCAAGGCCGATGGTCGTGTGTCCCAGTCCGAGATTAACCTCGCACGCGATGTGATGCGCCAGATGCAACTCAGGGAAGAGCAGGCAACAGCGGCAATGCATCTGTTCAATGAGGGCAAACAGCCGGATTTTCCACTGACGGATGTGCTGCTGCAGTTTCGTAAGGAATGCCAACGACGTACCAATTTGATTCAGATGTTCCTTGAGATACAGATTGCCACTGCGATGGCCGATGGCAAGATTGATGCTAATGAACACTCTGTACTGTTTGAAATAGCCGATGCGCTGGGCTTTCCGCGGCAGGCATTTGAACAGTTACTCAGTATGGTGCAGGCGCAGCAACACTACGCGGGTGGTGGTGCGCAGCCGGCAGCCAGCATGGAGGATGCCTACACGGTACTGGGTATCAAAAAATCAGCCACCGATGCCGAGGTTAAAAAGGCCTATCGTCGCCTGACCAACCAGCATCATCCTGATAAGCTGGTATCAAAAGGTCTGCCGGAAGAAATGATCGAGATAGCCAAAACCAAAACCCAGGAAATTCGTGCGGCCTATGACCAGATCAAACAGTCGCGTGGCATGAAATAAGGGCAGGCATTTCAAAGGTGCGACACCGGCTTTAGTTAGCTCAGCAGGACATAACGCCCGGCACTGGCTATCGCGATAACAATCAAACCCAGACTCATATTAATCGCAACCAGTTTGCGGATGATGGCCAGTTGCTTGCCACCGGCCACCCAGTCGGCCTGATCCACTGCCTTGCACAGACGCCGGAACGGTGAAAAGTACACATGCAGATAGAGCAGGATCATCACGATGCCCAGCCCCTGCATGATATTGACCGATTTCGGTGCTGTAGACAGGCCATGAAATACATCGAATACCAGCCAGTAACCGGTTACGGGTAGCAGTACGACGCTGATCCAGACCCACGGAAAAAAGCGCTTGAATGTCTGTACCCATGTCGTCAGACGCTCTGGGGGCTGCAATGCAGAGGCCGCTGCCGGCCGTAAAATCATATAAGCGAAAAACATACCGCCTACCCAGATTACGGCGGACAACAGGTGCAGTACGATCGCGATGGCATTCATATTCAGGTTCCGTTTCTTGTTGGGGCGCACTCAGGCGTGCGAACTATAAATTACCAAAATGCGTGTAAGCTCCCGCTAACTGCCTGAAATCAGGCGTACGCAATAAATCATTGTAAATCATTTGATTAGCATTGTATTCACCAAAATTCATCGGGATTTTTTATGCAAAAGGCTGACAGGCATGGTCAGGATCAGGTAAAGTTCGCTCTTTGTGATTTTTCAGGGGCCTGTCGACCGGGCTGCTGATTCCCCCGAAACTGACTGGATTTCAGAGGTCTTGACCATGGCTAAAGATTTTAAGATTGCACCTTCGATTTTGTCGGCTGACTTTGCCCGCCTGGGTGAAGAGGTTGATAACGTACTCAAGAGCGGTGCAGATATCGTGCATTTCGATGTAATGGATAATCACTACGTCCCTAACCTGACCATCGGGCCACTGGTCTGTGATGCGTTGCGCAAACACGGTGTCACCGCCGAGATCGACGTGCATCTGATGGTGAAACCGGTAGACCGTATTATTCCCGATTTTGCAGCGGCCGGTGCCAGCTATATCACTTTTCATCCAGAGGCCTCTGAGCACATCGACCGCACCTTGCAATTGATCAAGGGTGAAGGTTGCAAGGCCGGTCTGGTGTTCAACCCGGCGACTTCTCTGGACGCACTGAAGTACGTACTCGACAAGATTGACATGGTTTTGCTGATGTCGGTTAACCCGGGCTTTGGTGGCCAGAGCTTCATCGCAGAGACCCTGAACAAGCTGCGTGAAGCACGCAAGATTATTGATGACAGCGGCCGGGATATCCGCCTGGAAGTCGATGGTGGTGTGAAAGTGGATAATATCCGCGAAATCGCAGCAGCCGGTGCCGATACCTTTGTTGCCGGTTCGGCAATCTTTGGTGCAGCCAGCAGTAACGATGCCAATATCTACGATACCGTCATCAATGATATGCGCGCAGAGCTGGCCAGGGCCTGAGTCTCAGGAATTACGGCAGTAAGAAATCGGTAAGTATGATGTTAAATGTTCCTGAGATGATCCTGATTGATGTAGACGGCACGCTGGTCGACAGTGTGCCGGATCTGGCCTACTGCGTTGATGAAATGATGAAGCAGATCGGTCAGCCGGTACACGGCGAAGCCAGGGTACGTGAATGGGTGGGCAACGGTGTCGAACGTCTGGTGCGCCGCGCGTTGATCGGGCAGCTGGAAGGTGAGCCGGGCGAGGCTCTGTTTCAGCAGGCCTACCCGATTTTCATGGATCTGTATGCTGAAAATACCAGCAAACGCAGTTGTCTGTACCCCGGGGTGCGAGAGGGTATGGACGCGCTGATACGGGCCGGATATAAACTGGGCTGTGTAACCAACAAGGCTGCACAGTTTACTATCCCGTTACTCAAGGATCTGGGCCTGCATGATGATTTTGCGATTATCATTAGCGGTGATACACTCGAAAAGAAGAAGCCGGATCCGATGCCGTTATTGCATGCGGCTGAGTTCTTTGCCGTAGATGCAGCCAAAGCATTAATGATTGGTGATTCAGTCAGTGATGTGAAGGCGGCACGTGCAGCCGGTTTCCAGATTGCCTGCATGACGTATGGTTACAATCATGGTGATGATATACGTGATTCAAACCCGGATGCAGTGATGGACAGCATGGAAGAATTGATCGTGTTGCTGGACAAAGCAGCCTGAACACATGCTAATGTGTACGTTGCCTGGCCGACCTGTAATTTACAGACGCGCTGTGAACACGTCCGTGTGCGCTCGACGGCCGCGTCCATGCGGCCGACGGTCTGTAAATTACAGGTCGGCCAGGCAACGCACGGCTTAATATGATAATAGAGAATATGATGTTTACTAACGGATCACACAAACAAGGTAAAAACGAGTCACGTCGATGGTGGTGAAGTCCGCCGCACGACCAGTCGTTTTTTCTTTATTAGTGATTGCATCCGGAAGCAGACAACATGAACCAGCAACAACTTGAACACTACGCTGCCGAAGGCTATAACCGTGTACCGGTTATGCGTGAAGTCCTCGCGGATCTTGATACCCCCCTTAGCGTTTATCTGAAACTGGCCGCCGGCCCGTACTCCTATCTGTTTGAATCGGTGCAGGGCGGCGAGAAATGGGGCCGCTATTCGATGATCGGTCTGCCCTGTCATGAGCGTATAGAAGTGCATGGTCATCAGGTGACACGCCTGCGTGATAACACCATCGTTGAGCAGCAAGAAGTGAGTGATCCGCTGGCGTGGATAGAGGAGTTCCAGGCCGGTATCCGCGTGCCCGAGGTTGAAGGTCTACCACTGTTTACCGGTGGCCTGGTGGGTTACTTTGGCTACGATACCGTGCGTTACATCGAACCACGTCTGGCACAATGCCCTAATCCTGATCCGCTGGGCACGCCAGATATTCTATTGATGGTCTCGGATGAAGTGGTAGTTTTCGATAATCTGGCCGGTAAGCTGTATGTCATCGTGCATATTGATCCGCTGCGCAATGATGCGTTGGCAATGGCGCAGCAGCAACTGGACGAACTGGTTAAGCGTTTGCATAGCAGTACCCCATCCTATGGTAGTCAGCAGCACAGCGAGGTGGCAGAGGCTGATTTTGTGTCTGGCTTTACCCGTGAGGGTTACGAGCAGGGTGTAGAGCGTATTCGTGAATACATCGTCGAAGGGGATGCGATGCAGGTGGTTCTGTCGCAGCGTATGTCGATACCGTTTAGCGCCGCACCACTGGATTTGTATCGTTCCCTGCGCAGTCTGAATCCGTCGCCTTATATGTATTTTCTTGATCTGGGTGAGTTTCATATTGTGGGTTCGTCTCCGGAAATCCTGACCCGGCTGGAAGATGGCATGGTCACTGTCAGGCCGATTGCCGGCACCCGGCCACGCGGTGCAACCGAAGCGGCCGATCAGGCCTGGGAACAGGAGCTGCTGGCTGACCCGAAAGAGCTGGCTGAACATCTGATGCTGATTGATCTGGGGCGCAATGATGCCGGTCGGGTATGTGAAATCGGCAGTGTCAAATTGACCGAGAAAATGCTGGTAGAGCGCTACTCACATGTCATGCATATTGTTTCGAATGTAGTGGGGCGTCTTAAATCCGGTTTAACGGCGATGGATGTGTTACGCGCGACCTTCCCGGCTGGTACCGTGAGCGGTGCGCCGAAAATCAGGGCGATGCAGATTATTGATGAGCTGGAGCCGGTTAAGCGCGGTATTTATTCCGGTGCGGTCGGTTACCTGTCCTGGTCGGGCAATATGGATACCGCGATTGCGATCCGCACTGCTGTGATCAAGGACAACACCTTGTATATTCAGGCCGGTGCCGGCATTGTTGCCGACTCGGTGCCTGCCTATGAATGGAAGGAAACCATGAACAAGGGGCGTGCGATATTTCGTGCGGTGGCGATGGCGGCGGCGGGTCTGGATAAGACGGGTCAAGAGTCTTAGCATGAAGGTGTACGTTGCCTGGCCGACCTGTAATTTACAGACCCGCTGTGAACACGTCCGGGTGCGCTCGACGGCCGCGTCCATGCGGCCGACGGTCTGTAAATTACAGGTCGGCCAGGCAACGTACGCTGTATTAGATCTGTAATAGATCGACGAAAAGTGGCAAGAGCTATGTTATTAATGATAGACAATTACGATTCGTTCACCTACAACCTGGTGCAATACTTTGGTGAGCTGGGTGCGGATGTGCGCGTGCATCGTAATGATGAAATTACGCTGGATGAGATCGAACAACTGGCACCGGACCATCTGGTGATCTCGCCGGGCCCCTGTACGCCCAATGAAGCCGGTATCTCGGTAGATGCGATCAGGCATTTCGCCGGCAAGATCCCGCTGCTGGGGGTTTGCCTGGGTCATCAAAGCATTGCCCAGGCCTTTGGTGGCAAGATCGGACACGCACGGTCGATTATGCATGGCAAGACCTCGAACATTCTGCATAATAACGCCGGTGTATTTAATGGCTTGCCTTCTCCGCTTGAAGCAACGCGTTACCATTCGCTGGTCATCGAGCAGAACAGTCTACCCCAGTGCCTAGAAATCACTGCCTGGACAGAAAACGAACAGGGCGAAATGGATGAAATTATGGGCGTACGGCATCGTGAACTGTCGATAGAGGGCGTGCAGTTTCATCCGGAATCCATCCTGACTACGGAAGGGCACAATATGCTACGAAATTTCCTCAAGAGTTCATCAGGAGCGTAAACCATGAACATCCAGCAGGCGATACAGGCCGTTATTGATAAACAGGACCTGGATACCAGTGAAATGACGGCGGTCATGCGCCAGATCATGACCGGTGAGGCCACGCCGGCACAGATCGGCGGGTTTCTGGTCGGCTTGCGTATGAAGGGCGAGAGCATAGAAGAGATTGCAGCGGCGGCGGC
>DRJJ01000101.1 GCA_011052255.1 Gammaproteobacteria bacterium
GGATGTAGTGTTGCTGGATATGTCTATGCCAGGAAAAAGTGGTTTGGAGGTATTAAAACAGATCAAGCAGGAATATCCTAAATTACCCGTGTTGATTCTTAGTATGCATCCTGAAGATCAATATGCGGTACGTGTGCACAAGGCTGGCGCGGCTGGGTATCTGACGAAACGGTGTGTAACCAATGAATTAGTACAGGCAGTATATAAAGTGGCAGCAGGTGGAAAATACATCAGTGAGACAGTGGCTGAAAGGTTGGCACTGTCAATTGATCCCACTGCAACCGCCATACCACATGAAACCCTCAGTGATCGGGAATATCAGGTATTTCAGATGTTGGCTTCCGGTAAACAGGTATCAGCGATTGCACGGGAACTGTCACTCAGCTCCAAGACCATCAGTACCCATCGCAGTAAAATCCTGACCAAGATGCAAATGAAGTCCAATTCTGAGCTAATGTTTTACGCCATAAATTATGGGTTGATTAGCCAGGAGAAAAACTTATCATAATTGGATAAAAATTATGCCTGACGTCCATTCAGCGTAAGGTTAAACCGCGTGGTTTGCTGCGCAAGTCTGCGACTTCAAAAGGATCGGCATAGATATCTGCGAGGTCGGCACCAGCAAGATAGGCGAGTTTCTTTGCAGTGTTGACCATGGGCGGTGTACCACACAGATAGATTCGCCAGTTGTTTAGATTATTGTGATGGGTAAGCGCGACGTCGTGAGCGCGACCCGGAGTACATTCTGCTGGGACATAGCTGCCTGACAGACAAGGGATGTAGTAAAAATTCGGATACTTCTTTTCCATTGCGTGCAAATCATTGTGTAAATACAAACCTTCGATTTGTCTACTACCGTGATACAGATAGATGCCCCCCAGATGTCCACTGTATAGAGCATCCCGGGCGATACCGATCAGTGGAGCAAGACCTGTCCCGGTCCCTATGAGCAGGAGGTTTTGATTTGGCTCCCCTGATACATAAAAGCAATTTCCGTTAGGTCCCTGTATATCCAGACTGAAACCTGCTTTAACCTGATCGAAAATCCAGTTGCTCATTTTGCCGTCTGGCATACGCTTGATGTGTATCTCCAGATAGGGATCAATATCCGGTACACTCAACAGTGAATAGCTGCGGATTAAATTATCATCCCGGCGAAGATTAATAAACTGCCCGGCGTGGTAATGCAATGCACGGGTGGTTTCAAGTGTGAGTCGGCAAATATTTGTGGATAGCAATTCTTTTTCTTGAACGGTTACTCGTCCGAAGACCTCTGCTTCGGTGGGTAGGGCAACTACTAAATCCTGGTCGGGGATGGCGGAACATGCCAGAAAATAATTTTGAGCACATAAAGTGGTTTTGAGTCCGTACTGTGCTTCAATGGGTACTTTACCCTTTATAGTGCGAAGCAGGCAGGTTTGACACACGCCGGTTTTACACGAATGTGGGATGTTTTCACCGCTTCGGAGGAAAGCATCCAGTACTGTCTCCGAATCAAGGCACTCGATAACTTTCCCCTTGAAATTAATTTTACTCAAATGATTTTAGACAGACATAGCTATAGATTTAAAACATCATCGTGAGTACTTGCTGCAATAGACATAACCTGTTCGATCAGATCAGCCGAAACGCCCAGTTCCTCTAGTGTTGTCTGGAGATGGCCTGCAACGGCATTAAAGTGACTTTCGTTTAGTCCTTTTTCAATTAATGGGGCGTGGGCGGTGCGCATATCCGTGCCAGTGTAGTTATTAGGGCCACCAAACACCATGGTTAAGAAAGCTGCTTGTTTGGCACGTTGAGCGTCCATGTCGGTGGTATCGAAGAAAGTGCTGATTGAATTGTCACTGAGCACTTTACGGTAAAAGAGATCGACCGCGGCGTTGACGGTGGCTTCCCCACCAAGTTGCGCATAGAGATTCGCTGGCATACTGTTTCCCCTCCGGTGTAGTTTGGTGGAAGTGGTTGTTAAATCAAACAAAATTTTTTAAAATCCACACTTAACCATAGTGTTGAGATCGAGCATGTCAAGGGTACATGGTTAATGAAATTAACAACCATAACTAATCTGGTCTGGCCATATTATAAATATCGTCCTGTTTGCTTAGGTGTAGCGTCACTTCTAGGGCATATTCTTATACTGGATAGGCAAAAGACCTTATTCAATATCGTCTAATAGACTATTAGCTGCTAGGCATAAAAAGTGCGACAATAAATCGGATGGCGTGATGCCCACTTTATCCTGTCGTTCCTGGGATCTGGCCGATACAGGCGTTAGAAATTCGGACTTGTCCAGTTTTTTTAGCAGTTTGCAAAACAACTCAAGGATGTAGTTACTAGTATCGTTATCATGTTCAACGCACAGCAAAATGATTTCACTTTCGACTGGATAAAATATGTAGTGGTTGCTGCAGGCGGCCTGACGTTATTACTTGGCGGTATTGTTCTTATTGGCTGGTATACACAGTCAACCTTTCTGGTACAAGTGCGACCGGAGTTTGTGCCGATGCAATACAACACGGCCCTGGCTTTTATCTTTTGCGGTACCGCTCTGATCGCATTGGTTTACAGGTATTCACGCCTGGTGTTGTTGTGCGGTGGCCTGTCGATAGGATTATCACTGCTGACTTTGCTGCAATATATCCTGGGTTTAAATCTGGGCATCGATCAGCTTTTCATGGAGTCTATCATCGTTGTCAAGACTGTCTATCCAGGGCGCATGGCCCAGATTACCGCCTTTTCGCACCTTATATATGGTATAGGCCTCGTGATTGCCTGTGGTGTGGTCGGCTCAAAGTGGCACGATGTGCTAAACGGTTTACTGGGTACGATTGTCGCCGCTATTGGGATGGGCACGTTGTTCGGTTATTTGTTGGGTGCAGAAACCCCTTATGGCTGGTCATACCTTACTTATATGGCGGTACACACTGCTTTTGGTTTTGTCTTGCTCGGCCTTGGTTTGTTTATCTTTGCTATTCATAAAGGATTAAGGGAAGGGCGCAGACCGACCTGGATTTCAGTTGCAGTGGGTATCGGTGTGGCAAC
>DRJJ01000102.1 GCA_011052255.1 Gammaproteobacteria bacterium
GAATGTTTTGAAGTATTTCATTCCTGCCTCGTATATTTTGCCAGAAATCTGTCCAGTTGGTTCGCGAATGCCATCCGATCACTATGGTTCAGGGCTGGTGGCCCTCCGGTATTGACTCCACTGGATCTCAGGGTGTCCATAAAATCACGCATATTAAGGCGTGCCCTGATATTCTCTTTAGTGTAAAGCTCACCGCGTGGGCTTAGAGCATAACCACCTTTTTCAATTACTTCAGCAGCTAATGGTATATCACTTGTGATAACAATATCACCCGCTACTATCCGTTTAACGATTTCATTATCAGCCACATCAAACCCCGCTGTAACCTGTAGCATTTTAATATATGTTGATGGTGGGGTTCTGATAAATTGATTGGCAACCAGAGTCGTGTGTACCTGAGTTCTTTCAGCTGCCCTGAACAGTATATCCTTGATCACAACAGGGCATGCATCAGCATCTACCCATATATTCATTTTATGCCACTTCTGTTAAATGTGCCGGGTGCTGCCAATGGAGAATTCGGGGACATAGTGTATAGATTGAAAGGTGTAGTTTTACGGCATATCACTTTTTCTTGCCAGGATACTATTGAAGCAATAACCATGTATGGATAATACAGAAAAAAGAATAAATGTGAATCAGAAATCTTAATGTTTATCTAGATCAAGTCTTGTTCTTTGTCATATTTATCAATACGGGTAAGCCAAAGAATACAAGAGCAAATATAAAAGAATACATTGTAGAGAACTTCATTAACAACCAACCAAACAGGATTACCCCGCTTAGTAACCAAATCAAAGTCAATATTGCTTTCGGGAGATCTTCAGGCATCCTTATCCCTCTTTCCAGAGACATTTTCATGTTTATAGTCTAAATCGATATACTTGATACAGTTCATGATGTGAGCCTTATTCCGTAATAATGCTATTAATTTTTATTTTTCATATCGCGTATTATTATGCATATAATCTGCTCAGAAACAGAAGATGTAACCAATCATAACTGATACCGCTCATACTATCTACAAGAGCAATGTTATTTTACAAGTTGAATGCTACAATTCCTGCTTTCTGATCAAAGCTGGCGCCACTATATGCAAAAGCAGGGGCGAGTTGTTGATTCAGAAGTGATACCTTGCGTATACCAGTTATAAATCAATATTCCTGAGAACGTTAATATAGTTAATCATCTTCTTTTTTAATAAACAGGTAATTGAGTAACTTATAGCTGCAGGAGAAGTGAACATCAAGTATCTGGTTGCATAAGCTAAAGCCGATATTGCAGCCACGCCAGTTTAGATTCTCCTTGTAATAGGTACGAGAAATTATTTTCCATTATTTTCGTTGTGTCGCCCAGGTTGCCAGTTTTTTGGAATATGTTTCGATGCTATGATCGGACAGAAGCTTGAACTCTCCCTGAAACAGGTTCGAAAATTGCTTGGCCCACCATATGAATCGATCATAAACGCTAACAGAATATTTCAGTCTAACATCATTTCCTTCCCCAACAAGATAGCTACCATAGCCTGACTGGCGATATTTTTGTGCATCGATGAGACCTTTGGACAAACCATCAAACCATTTACTCTCTTTTACCTGTGAAATGAGTGAGGAAAAGGGAGTCAATACTATTTCGATAAAGGTTGCAAATAAACGAATGGCAAACACTAAAACAGGATTCGGCAGGCGGGGTACAATATCGACGTGATTGACTATCCGATAGATGGGTGTTTTTATATCGGAATCGAACGTTTTAGTTCCAACAGGCGGCGAGCCAAAGGTGTAACATGCGCCAGTAATATCACTTGCCAGGAATTTTACTGCCGTAATCGCGAGGGCGCCACCTAAAGAGTGGCCAGTTATGAAAAGTTGTAGATCTTTAGCCTCGTCCCGGGCTAGCTCAGCAATTATGTCTTTGCGCAGCGAAGCAAACTGGTTCATATATCCACCGTGTATCTGCACAGTCTTTCCTTTATGCTCCACGGGAACCAGTCGTGCCTTGATATCGGCCTTTATGTCCCTGAGATTTAATTCCGTTCCCCTAAATGCCAATATAGCAATATCTTGTGAGGACCTCTTGCAAAGAAAAGCTTGTGCACCAGTTGCAGGGTCGGAAAATGTCTCTATGAGTGAGAAACCACTTTGATCCAGGATTTCTGACAGAATGGCCTTGCTTTCAGCCTCACTCAAGGTTTTAACCTGCGCTCTAATCATAGCTTCCAGCGCAGGTAACTTATTGTTGTCAGGTAACAGGCTCCTTAATTGTGTAATGATCTCGTCAAGATTACTACCACCCTCAAATTTAAAATATGCCAATCTGGACATCTCTGCCATGAGATAACTTGTCCGGTCACTATACGCAGCCCGTTTGATTGGCGACTCTAGAAGCTCATCATTTGAAAAATAGTCACACATTGTTAGATCCTCATAAGGTCAGATTCTACCAAAGACAGTGGGGATATATCTTTGTTTAGTACAAACAAGGATAGATCTTTCCAGGGTGAACAACAGCTCCTCGTAGATAAATCAGGGTTAGAGAGCAATGCAGACCAGATAATAGAAAAAATGTACTACGCACAGGTGAGCCGTTCATGGTTTACGGCTTGAGTAACTCGAGTGTGGCAGAAGCCATTGTCGAAATTCCAGTTAGTAGTGTTTCATTCGCATCGGTGTAGAAAAATGGTGAGTGCAGCGAAGGCGGGGTTTCTCCTGACGCAGCGTAGCTATCCAGGCGTTTCGGGCTGACGGCACCGAGCCAGTACATCAGGATAGGGACACCCGCTCGCCCGTATCGGCTGAAGTCTTCACCACCCATCGTTGGCTTGGAAAGTTCGACGTTTGCACTGCCGACTACGTTTATGAAGACTGGCCGCAGGCGGGCGGAGAGTTCGGGATTATTAAACAATGACGGTGTTCCCTCGGCGATAGTGACCAATGGCTCAGGTGCGCCAGCACCCATGGCGACCGCTGCCGACTTGCGTTTGATAGAAGCCAGTACTCGCTGACGGGTCTTGCGGGAAAATGTGCGCACGGTGAGCTGGAGACTTACCGTGTCACCGATGATATTGTCCTTGGTGCCACCATGAATAGAGCCAATGGTGACAACGGCGGAATCAATAGGGTCTACTTCCCGGCTGACGATAGTCTGAAGCGACAGTACCAGCTGTGCCGCCTGAACCACAGGATCAATCGTGGTATGTGGGTAAGCGCCGTGCCCACCCTTGCCATTCATTGTAATTTCAACACTGTCGACGTTAGCCTTTGTGTAGCCGGAGCGATAGCCTATTTTGCCGGTTGCGAGTACAGGCGAAACATGTAGTCCTATAGCAAAGTCGGGTTTGCGGAAGCGCGTAAATAAACCATCCTCAAGCATGGCTTTCGCACCGGCACCCTTTTCTTCGGCAGGTTGCCCGACCAGCATGACAGTACCCTTCCATTGTGATTTATGGGTCTCCAGGTAGCAAGCCACACCGATCAGGTTGACCATGTGTATATCATGTCCACAGGCGTGTGAAACGCTGACATCACCGCCTGTATCGTTAACCGTGTATGCAGTTGATGCAAAAGGGAGTCCTGATTTTTCACTAACGGGTATAGCATCCATGTCAGTGCGTAGCATTACAACTGGCCCCGATCCATTTTCCAATATGCCAACGATACCGTTACCGCCTATACCAGTCGTCACCTTGTAGCTACATTGTCTCCATGCCGAGGTGAGTCTCGCAGCTGTTGTCACTTCGCGAAAAGAGAGTTCAGGTTTTGAATGAAACTTGCGATAGTAGGAAAAAAGTTCATCCATGTGTGAAGCAGCCCATTCTCGTGGTTGTTCTGAAGCCTGCAAGCCTGGTAACAAAGTGGCCCATACTATGAATATCCAGATTAAGCGACTTGCTACTCTATTTATGGCATGCATCTTCTACTTCCTTGAGTTCAGTATCATTGAGGATTTGTTTATTACGATTTTATCAAACCCGTTAATTATTTCTGGCGCCAGTTTCAGATAAATTACACCGGCTGCAGTATGAATACAACATTCTCTTAATGCGTAAAGGCTTGTGCCGTGCGTAGATATGGCTGTATAGACTTGTGCTTCCTGCAAGCAATTCAGGGGTTGGATATTTTCTGTACACATAACGAAAAATGTATAGCAGAGGTAGATCGAATAAAAAAGACAGGGAATTTGGTGGGCCCGGTAGGACTCGAACCTACGACCAAGGGATTATGAGTCCCCTGCTCTAACCAACTGAGCTACAGGCCCTGCTTGAAACGATTGTTAAAACGAACGCGCATTGTACACTGAAAGCAGGTCGTAGTTGAAGACCTGCTTTCAGTGGTTATGACTGATCCAGATCCAGGAAGCTGCGCAGGGATTCGGAGCGTGAGGGATGACGCAGTTTGCGCAACGCCTTGGCTTCGATCTGACGAATACGCTCGCGGGTGACGTCGAACTGTTTGCCGACTTCTTCCAGCGTGTGATCGGTATTCATGTCGATACCGAAGCGCATGCGCAGGACCTTGGCTTCGCGCGGTGTCAGGCCGGCAAGTATGTAGTGCGTGGCCTCGCGCAGGCCTTCCAGTGTGGCCGAATCAACCGGTGAGGTAACGTTGGCATCTTCAATGAAGTCACCCAGGTGGGAGTCTTCATCGTCACCGATCGGGGTTTCCATCGAAATAGGCTCTTTGGCAATTTTGAGTACCTTGCGTACCTTGTCTTCCGGCATCTCCATGCGTTCGGACAGCTCTTCCGGTGTTGCCTCACGACCCAGTTCCTGCAACATCTGGCGCGAGATACGATTGAGCTTATTGATGGTCTCTATCATATGCACCGGGATACGGATGGTGCGTGCCTGGTCTGCAATCGAGCGGGTGATGGCCTGGCGTATCCACCAGGTGGCATAGGTCGAGAACTTGTAACCACGACGGTATTCAAACTTGTCGACGGCCTTCATCAGGCCGATGTTGCCTTCCTGAATCAGATCGAGGAACTGCAGGCCACGGTTGGTATATTTTTTGGCAATTGAGATAACCAGTCTGAGGTTGGCCTCGACCATTTCTTTTTTGGCGCGACGCGACTTGGCTTCACCAATCGACATTTTACGATTGATGTTTTTGATGTCCTTTATCTTCAGGCCGCTATCGGACTGGATGGCCACCAGGCGTTTCTGTGCGCGCAGGATGTCGTCTTTGTGATCATTCAGGACACTGGAGTATTTATGGCCACCGTTGATCTGCTTTTCCAGCCAGGTCAGGTCGGTTTCATTGTCCGGGAACGAGGTGATGAAACTCTTGCGTGGCATCTTGGCGCGCTGCACGCAGATGTTCATGATGATGCGTTCCTGCGAGCGAATGCGTCCTATTGCTGAGCGTAGCCCGGTCTGGATGTAGTCAACCATGCGGGGTGTCAGCTTCAGGGTGACAAACGATTCCAGCATTTTGTCGACCCACTTGACGGTATTTTCGTGACCGTAGCCATATTTTTCATTCGCAGCGATGATTTTTTTCTGGTGTTTTCTGATCTCACCGAATACGGCAGCGGCTTCTTCCGGTTTGGGTCCGGTATCAACGACTTCTTCATCGTCCTTGTCTTTATCCTTGTCCTTGTCATCGTCGCCCTTGTTAGATTGCGGCGGCGTGATGGTTTCGTCGTACGGGTCTTTGAAACCGCTGATCAGGTCAGTCAGGCGAATTTCTTCGCTAACGGTTTTGTCGTATTGAGCAAGCAGGTATTCAACCGTGTTCGGAAAAGCGGCCAGCGCCATGATCACCTGCAGGATGCCATCTTCAATGCGCTTCGCGATTTCGATTTCGCCTTCACGGGTGAGCAGCTCGACGGTACCCATTTCGCGCATGTACATACGTACCGGGTCGGTGGTACGGCCAAATTCATTTTCCACGGAGGCCAGAGCCGCAGCGGCTTCTTCTGCTGCCTCTTCGTCAGTTGAGACGGCTGTGTCGTTGAGGATAAGCGAGTCGGCTTCAGGCGCCACCTCATGCACGGCAATACCCATGTCCTTGATCATGCCGATGATATCTTCTATCTGGTCGGCTTCTACGATTTCACTGGGGAGGTGATCATTGACCTCGGCATAAGTCAGGTATCCCTGCTCTTTGCCCTTGGCGATCAAAACACGTAATTGAGACTGCTGTTCCTGCTTGGTTTCCGGATTCATAACCTGTATTTACACCTGCAAAAATGCCAACCGACTGCATCGCCCGGCTCTGGACGACAACGAATCTAACAGTTTAATATAAGTACCCACTAATTTCCACCAGATTTGCTCTTGATGTGATGTTGCTTCTTATTAGCAAGCAATTGATTATATTCTGATAATTCAGTTTCACTAATTGTCTGCCCAAGTATCTTGTCATATAATTCGTCAATTCGCTGGTCAGTAGCGGTACCAGACAGCCTTTCGAGGGTATCCTGCAGCTCAGCCAGCAGGCCTTGATCGTCACCAAACAGCTCCATTTGCGCCAGTTTGCTCAGGTGGCTGGCAACCTCTGTTTCACGCCAGCGTTCGAGCAGGGCCGCACTATTTAAATGTGGGTCTTTATTCATTATTTCAAGTAGTTGGCAAAGTAAATCCATGCCCGGGTGCTGTATACCGGTAAGTGTGGGTAGCTCGCTGAGCTGGCTGACCAGACCGGGATGCTGCAAAATAATAGCGATGGCCAGTCTGACCGGTGTACGTGCGGGGGGCGAGTGAGGCCGTGCCGGCGGCACACGTTGCCGCGATGCGGGCTGGCTGGCGCTACCCAGATGGTCGGCCTGGATGCGCGCCAGTTGTGCCAGCTGGTCCCGCATCATTTTTTTGTATACCGGGTCCGGAATTTTTTCCAGCAGTGGTTTGGCTGCGGCTACCAGCCGTGCGCGGCCATCAACGCTGCTCATGTCCAGGTCCTGCATCAGGGTATCGAACAGGTAGGCGGATAGCGGCCGGGCATCCTGAAAACGGGCCTCGAAGGCGTCTTTGCCATCGCTGCGTACCATGGTGTCCGGGTCTTCCCCGTCGGGCAGGAACAGGAAGCGTGCCTCACGGCCTTCTCGTTGCGCTGGCAGCGCATTTTCCAGCGCACGCCAGGCCGCGGCACGACCGGCGCGGTCACCGTCAAAGCAAAAAATCACCTCCCGTACGGTGCGATAGATGACCTCCATATGGTCTACGGTAGTAGCGGTGCCAAGGGTTGCCACTGCATAGTCAATGCCATGCTGCGCCAGCGCGACCACATCCAGGTAGCCTTCGACTACCAGCAGTCGTTGCAGGCGGCTACCTGTCTTGCGCGCCTGATACAGGCCGTAGAGCTCTCGGCCCTTGTGAAACACCGGGGTCTCGGACGAATTCAGGTACTTGGGGCCGCTGGCCTCGCCTGAGGGACTCTCGAGCTCGCGCCCACCAAACGCAATGGTGCGGCCGCGGCGGTCGAGTATCGGGATCATGATGCGGTTGCGGAAACGATCGTAGGGACCGTTGCGACCTTTTTCGACCACCATGCCGGAATCGATCAGTGTTTTAAGGGCGAACGGTTCACGGCCGAGTTCATCAATCAGGTTGTTCCAGCCTGGCGGGGCAAAACCAAAGCCGTATTGTGCAGCGATCTCGCCACTAAAACCGCGTTGTTTCAGGTAATCGATAGCCTGACTGGCCTGCGGGTGGCTGCGCAGTTGTTGCTGATAATAGAGTGAGGCGCGTTCGAGTATGTCATACAGTTTGCCGGTATGCGGATGGCTGCTCTGGCTGTGGCCCTGTTCATACGGAATTTCCAGGCCAGCTTGTCCGGCCAGGTCCTCAATGGCTTCAACAAAACCCAGGTGTTCATACTCCATCAGAAATCCGAGCGCGGTGCCGTGTGCGCCGCAGCCAAAGCAGTGGTAAAATTGCTTGTTAGGGCTGACCGTAAACGAGGGTGTTTTTTCGGTATGGAATGGACAACAGGCCTTGTATTCATGACCGGCCTTTTTTAACTGCACACGGCTGTCTATCACGTCGACGATATCAACGCGGTTCATTAGCTCATCAATGAATGATTGGGGAATCCTGCCGGACATGGTTATAAGCCTACAGCATTAGGTATAAAGGGGAAGGGTTTATGGTATCTGGCTTTAGCTCCCTCTCCCTCAGGGAGAGGGGACTAAGGGTATCTAATTGGACACTAGTCTTTCAGGACAAACGAGCTTTAATCGTCTGACTAACCTTACCCATATCGGCGCGCCCGGCCATCTGCGGTTTCAGGATGCCCATAACCTTGCCCATGTCCTTGATTGAGGCGGCACCGCTTTTCTCGATGGCTTCGTTGACCAGGCTTTCTATTTCATCGGCGCTGAGTGCGGCCGGCAAATAGGGCTGCAGAACGGTTATTTCAAATTCTTCCTGTTTGACCAGATCATCGCGGCTGGCTTTTTCAAACTGGCTGATGGATTCGCGACGTTGTTTGATCATCTTGTCGATAATGCTGATCACGCGGGTATCGTCTTCCTGCAGATCAATGCGCTCATCGACCTCAATCTGTTTGATCGCAGCAGTGGTCAGACGAATAACACCCAGGCGTGGCTTGTCGCCCGCGCGCATAGCGTTTTTCATATCATCAGTGATGGTCTGTTTCAGGGACATAGTGCTGGTGCTGATGGTTTAGCGTAATGTCGGCATACCCGAGCGGGTAATGGCGTTGCGCTAATAACGATCAGCCAACGTAAATCAGTAGTTGCGTACGCGACGAACAGAATCACGCGACACTTTTTTAGCATGTCGTTTAACAGCGGCAGCGGCTTTACGCTTGCGCTCTTCGGTAGGCTTTTCATAATATTCGCGACGACGAATTTCAGAAATAATACCGGCTTTTTCGCAAGAACGCTTGAAGCGGCGCAGGGCGATATCAAACGGTTCGTTTTCTTTTACACGTACGCTTGGCATACAATTCAGTACCTTGTTTGGTTTCAATAGTTGGCCCAGGCGGCTATGCTGCCCCGACAGAACGCGAAATCTTACTCCTGAGACAGGAAAAAAGCAAAATTATGGTCGTGCTGGGCATCGAAACTTCCTGTGATGAAAGTGCCGTGGCGCTGTATGACAGCGAGCGCGGCCTGCTGGGCCACCGTTTATACAGCCAGATTGCGCTGCATGCACAATATGGCGGGGTGGTGCCGGAGCTTGCATCGCGTGACCACGTCCGTAAAACATTACC
>DRJJ01000103.1 GCA_011052255.1 Gammaproteobacteria bacterium
AACGCCGGCACGTCAGTACGACGCACACCCTGTAACGAGCCATCAAACAGCGAACGATGAGTGGCGGTCAGCGTATCCGGCAGACTCTTCTCGTCTACCGCAAAACCATGGTTCTGGCTGCTGATCATCACCATGCCACTATCCAGATCCTGTACAGGATGGTTTGCACCATGGTGACCAAATTTCATTTTCTGCGTGCGCGCACCACTGGCCAGAGACAACAGCTGGTGACCGAGGCAAATACCGAATACCGGCACCGCCGCGGCAAGAATGGCCTGAATCGCGTCAATCGCATAATCGCAGGGTTCCGGGTCGCCCGGGCCGTTGGACAGGAATACCCCATCTGGCCGCATCGCCAGCACATCAGCGGCAGGCGTTTGCGCCGGTACCACGTGCACCTGACAGCCACGGTCAGCAAGCATGCGCAGGATATTGCGTTTCACGCCAAAATCATAAGCGACTACGCGCCACGGACGGTCGATGCTGACATCCTGTAGCCCGTCTTCCAGCGTCCAGCTACCCTGATTCCAGTCGTAGGCCTGCTGTGAAGTAACCTGTTTGGCCAGATCCATACCCTGCAGACCCGGGAAAGCCCGCGCTGCAGCCAGCGCAGCCGCCTCATCTATCTGATCACCGGCCACAATACAGCCGCCCAGCGAACCTTTTTCACGCAAAATGCGGGTCAGTCGGCGGGTATCGATGTCGCTGATACCCACCAGCTTGCGTTCAATCATATAATCCGCCAGCGATTGCTGGCTGCGCCAGTTGCTGGTGCGCAACGGCAAATCGCGTATCACCAGGCCACTGGCATGGATATGTGCACTTTCTTCATCTTCAGGGTTGGTGCCAACGTTGCCGATATGCGGGTAGGTCAGCGTAACGATTTGTTGATTATATGATGGGTCAGTAAGGATTTCCTGATAGCCGGTCATAGCGGTATTAAATACCACTTCACCGGTGGTTTCACCGTCTACGCCAATCGACAAGCCACGAAAAAGACTGCCATCAGCCAGAGCAAGAAGCGCCAGTTTGCGCAAGGAAACCCCCCAATTCAGACACACAAAAGCGGGAGAGCCCGATGGATCATCCCGCTAGGAAAACTGCTAAGCTGGAGGCGCGTAGCACCCGTACCAGATTGGGAGGCCATTATACGGTATCCGGGGGCTCAGGTCTATAAAACCACCCGGCAAAAAGATACCGCCCCGTAGGGCGCAATAAACGCAGTGCATTGCGCCGAATGAAGCATATAACCCGTTGATCATTCACTTCCGCGTTACAATTGGCCGGGTAATGCCCTTACTACTGGTAATATATACGGAAGTTGAATTACTGATAAATTTTGGTGTGTAAGCTAAATCACCGGCATCGTGAATCAACCATACGGCGCAATGCACTGCGTTTATTGCGCCCTACGACTTTGGCGTGCCGGCCAACCACATCAGATATAGTATTCTGTAATCACCCAGGACAAAACCATCATTACAACTCCAAACAGCACGATTAAATATGCAACGAGAAAAGGCTGTTTAAACTTTTTGTCAAAATGCTCATAGAATTCAAGTTGCCCGGTACGTTTAGCATACCAGCGTGAAGAGAAAACCAGTATATATTGTGGCAGGCGCGCCATCTGGAAAAAAATACTATCGTGCTCAAATGCATGTCCATAAATGTACTTATCGACTACTTTCATTCGAGTTCGACCAAGCACAGCCAGTACTACAAAAGAAATTAACGCACAGAGTAAAGCTAGAATAAACGTCACTAACGATAACAGTTCTACAGTCAACATACATAAACCAGCGTGTAGCTCAAATTACCGGTATTGCGAATCAACCGGTAGCAAGCCAATGGCCTCATCAAGCGTACAGGGTGTTGAATTTCCAGGTCGGTTACAGATAATAGCCTTGTATAACCCAGGTAATAAAAATAAAAAATCCGGACAAAACAGCGAAGTAAAATGAGAACAGAAAAGGCTGCTTGAATTTCTTGTCAAAATGTTCATAAAATTCGAGCTGACCGGTACGTTTTGCGTACCAGCGTGAAGAAAAAACCGTGGTGTACTGCGGAAGCCGGGCTATTTGAAAAAATATACTGTCATGCTCGAAATTATGTCCATAAACGTACTTATCGACCTCCTTCATTCGGGTCCGACCCAGTATAACCACTATTACCAGTGAGACAAAACCGAAAATTATGGCCAGAAACATAACAATTAGAAACATTATTTTTTCTATCTCCATTTGAAAATCGTTTCAATAAATAGCTTCATACAATATAGACCCACCTTCTTGCGCACCCTTACCAAGCAGTGATCCACCTGTATACCCTCCAGCAGCTGCCCCAACTATCCCACACCAGAATAAACTAGTACCACCTGAGGGGAGAAAAAAGATTACATTACAAGTGCTATAACCTATGTAACCTCCTAATGAACCTCCAACATAAGAGCCAACAAGCGACCCACCAAGCCGCCCACCCTGAACATATTTACTCCGCGTACACTCATCTTCTCTGCCCGTTGTACACGCCTCATAAATCAGTACCCCGCTCTGGCCAATGTCCAGCGCCACACCGCCATAACCCATGCGACCAAGCAGTTTTCCGTATTTGGCAACACGGGCGTAGTTGTCAGCAAAATCGGGGATATTCTGCACCC
>DRJJ01000104.1 GCA_011052255.1 Gammaproteobacteria bacterium
AGCACCGATAAAGGCAACGGGTATTCCACGCACCTGCTTGATAACGTAGGGTGGCAATATCGGCTTGCCAGTTTTTTCATCAACCACATTGGCGACCACATAGGGGAAACGTGCGCCCTTGTAATTGGCATCCAGGAAAGGACCGTTGGGATGGATTCCGCCATTGATAAGGCGAAGCATCTCGCCAATACCTTTATCGAACTCGTGATTACCCAGTGTACCTACCAGGTTACAGCGCGGATCAAAACGATCATCATCAAAAGCTTCAGCTTCGATCTCATCTTCAACTTCTGCATAGGCACAGTACTGGTTAGTAAGCATATTCAGGAAACTGATGGAAGGCTCGTCCTGCAGCAAGGCAGAAACCGGTGGGCTGGCACCCACATGGTCACCGGCATGAACAATGATTGCGCCATTTGGAGACTGCGCTGACTCCGAACGCAGGTAGCTGGCCAGCACGGCTGCACCACCGGCCGGACGATTGAACAGACGTCTGGGTTCAAGCTGTCCGTGAAAATCATTGAACCCCAGAATTTTGAAACGTACCCAACTGTCCGGGTTCTCGGCATCCTGGTCACGCCAGTAGCTGGGAGTAGACGCCTGAGAGCGGAGCTCCATGCTGTCGTGTTCCAGATGTCCACACAAGGCAATATCTTCATCGTGAGGACTGTTGTCACTACCGGAAGCAAATACTGCCGTGCTCGATACGATACACAGAATGGCCGTGGCCACCAGATCATGGCTGATACGATTCACACCTGACATGTTGAGTGTCTCCCTGCTGATTGTGCTGATTAGAGACGCTTACGCTAGTTATAAAACATGACAGGGTAATGTCATTCTTATGACTGTTTTAATTTAGAAGGAAAGGCGGCAAATCTTGACTTAACATATTAAGCGATAGGACTTGGGACAGTCCGGGTCAATGGTAGGGGGTCAAACAAAACTGACGTTTGGACAGTCTACCCGGTAGGCGGGTACTCCGCCGGGGTATTTAACTCTAAAACGCTCTTGGGGACGATTACATTATAAAACTCGCATTCAACGGACATATGTTTACCCTGGTTCTATGTGGAATAATGAAATCGTTATCACTGTTCTAATTGAAATTACATTTATGCGCGAATTGTGATTTCTATACAATTTGCTGGGACGCCTAGTTTTTTGGAAATACCCAGTTTTGCCTCTTCAATCGTTAGTGCGCGAACTCCAAGGTGTGCCCGGTTAATAATTTGATCTTTGGGGAAAGGTTTCCAGTCAAGATCTTCTGTATCAATACTGAAATCAGATAGATCCGCATACTTAACAGGGTTCTGATAGCCGCCCCAGGCGCCCGGGATATCAATTTCTGCATATTCATCGAACTGGATAATCCAGCGATTATCTTCTTTATTCCCCAAATCATCGTAGGCTTCAGGAATTGGAACAGAAATCTTTCCGATCAGGAAGGCATGACCATGTTTACTTCTAGGGTGTGTTGACTCACGGTGGTGACTATTAGCCGTTAACAGTACATAGTGGCATTTTTTTACGCGTTCAGCATTTAGCTTCCAGTTGCCTGATCCGCCCTGTTCGATCGTTTTTTTGACATCTTTTGCTGTAAAAACAATGACCGTGTTCATATGATTAGTCCTCTAGCTGTTATCCACTGAAGGATTGAGAGTAGGGTATGCAGAACTAAAAGTAAACATAAAATTATATATAAAAAATGTATAGTTTCGGTATAATGTTCGTCATCACTATGTTAAATCAGAATAATCAATGCCTTTTACTGGTTTACCTACAATCGTAATAAGGGCAAAACAATTATTAATACATCGGCATATATTTACAAGTGCCTATGTATTAATAAGAATAGACATATGACTAAGGAATCAAAGCGCCAGCAGGTGATCAATCTGGTTCAGGCACTACCGGTAGTGAGGCCGAAAGACCTGAAAGACCATGATCTGCCTAAAGATTACCTCTATATTCTGGCCCAGGAAGGGGTGATCGAGCGGGTTGGACGTGGGCTGTACCAATGGCCAGGTAAAGACCTGGGCAGAAATCAATCACTGGCTGAGGTTGGTAAACTCGCTCCCAGAGCCGTTGTGGCGCTGCTGTCTGCTCTCAATTACCATAATATGACGACTCAGAATCCTCACCAGATCTGGTTGGCTATTGACCGTAAGAGCTGGCGACCGTTGATCTCGTATCCCCCTGTTCGTTTTGTAACGATGTCTGCTGAAGCGCTGCATGCAGGGGTTGAGACGCATTCAATAGAAGGCCTGCCTATTAAGGTATTTAATCCGGCCAAAACCGTTGTGGACTGTTTTAAGTACCGTAACAAGATAGGGCTGGATGTTGCTCTGGAGGCATTGCGTGAAGGCTGGTCTGCGCGCAAATTTACCATAGATGAACTGATTGCCTACGCAGAAATATGTCGAGTTAAAAAGGTAATGCAACCTTATCTGGAGAGTCTTGTTTGATGTATTTCAGTAAGGCAGTACTTGATAATAAAGCAGGAAGCAGTGGAGTATATCCCCAGTATCCGTAAATATTGACTAGTAGCAGACTGGTCGATGCCGTATTTTTACCAGTCCCGGTGTGTTGCACCATCCCTGAAACCTGCCCGGGTGTTGTGTTGTTGGTGGTCAGGGCACTGTTGGCCCTGGTTTACCTTCAAGGTTATCTCTGACCAAAGTGGCAAGAAAGTCAGTGAAAGGACCAATATCCTCAGCGGTACTGGCGGCTTCGAGTGCTTCCATATAAGTGTTGCGCTGTTCTACGGGAATGACCGTCCACGGGTAGCCGCCGGCTGCTAGCATGACGTTCATTAAAAATCGTCCCATGCGCCCGTTGCCGTCCATATAAGGATGAATATACACAAACATGAAATGCCCCAGTACAACCCGGACAGCAGGGTTATTTTCTTCTTTGATCAGATCAAAAAGTGCAGGCATGAGGTCGCGCACTGCTTCCCTCTTTGGAGGGGTGTGCAGGGAGTAGCGGATATAGACCTGGTCATTTCGGTAGCCTGCAAGGTCTGCAATCTGTAAAATACCTGCTGTAACGCTGGGTGCAAACAGCTCCCGGTACCATGTCCCGTGATCATCATCGACAACGATGCCGGGGTTATTGTTCTTGAGGGTCTTTGCGATGCTGTCTTTGACGGCCTGGAAGGCCTGATAGTAGCCGCGTGCTGCCATGGCATTGCGCTGTTCCCGGTCATCTTCATCCTGGTCCGGGTTCCAGCTCTGATTACGCACCCGCTCAATCAATTGTGCACTGACACGATAACCCTCAATTGATAAAGAGTGATAGGCATCGGTGACGTACATATCCTCAACATGTTGCATATAAGTTTTGCTATCTTCAGGGATACCCGGTGCTTCAGGGAAGCGTTCGATGATCGGTTCGCGCATCGCATGCCACATTAAACGTATGCGATTAACATAAGGAGAGCGTTCTCTGCTGGACAAGATGACAGGCGGTTTTGTTTCAAACGGGTCAGATTCCCGCACGTCATAATCGGCAGCGCGCATGGTCCTTACAATATCGTCCGCAATACGATCACGACCCATATTACGAAATGCGCCCGCTAGCCGCCCGGCAATGGTGGTATGCCCGCCCTCAAGCAGCTTTGCAAGGACTTCAGAGGCATTAGAAATGATAGACAGTGCAGCGCGCATGTCGGTCGGATTTTGCTGAAATAATCTGGGCGTACAATCAATCAAGGCTGGAATCAGAGCATACAGGTTCAGACCTTTTGTTACTTCTATATCCTGCTCATCCGGCATGTTGTAGCGGACAGTCAGGAGTGATGTGTCATGCGGGAGCCCTGTAATCTTATTATCACCTTTTGGCGAGCGGACCAATAGCTGGTGCGGCACGGTTCGGTTGCCGGCATGCAATAGCAGGGACTGCTCAGGTGACAGGCACCAGTCTGTGCCAAAACGCTCGTTCAGATATGAACCACAAAAGTCCCAGAATGAGGCATACCAGGCGGTGCTTTCACCGGCCACCTCATCAGGACGGGAAGGGATGTACCATCCCTTCATGACAGATTGCAGAAAACCGTTCTTAACTAGCCGTTCCCGGTCGAGACGACCCAGGTCGCTTGAGCGGATAGCGACCACGCCACGATCCTGAAGCGATTTCAAGGCTTCAAGCGATCG
>DRJJ01000105.1 GCA_011052255.1 Gammaproteobacteria bacterium
ACCGTCGGCAGCAAGGATGCTGCCGTCGAGCGTACAGGGATGTATTTACAGCGAGTCTGTAAACAGCATGTCGGGTAAGCAACGTACTCTCATTAATAAGTCCTTGCTGCCTTGTTGCGTACCGCCGCTGCCTTCTGATCGGCTACCGCCTCAACCCTGACCGCACATTGTTTGTAGGCTGGCTGCCGTGAATGCGGGTCGAGCAAACCCAGCGTCAGACGGTTTACGCAATCATGAAAATGGAAAGGTACAAATACCATGTTGCGCGGTATGCGCTGTGTCAACTGAACCATTACGACAGCATCACCCCGTTTTGAGGTCAGACGTGCATACTCGCCATGTTTAACACCCAGTTCTTTGGCCGCATCCGGGTTCATTTCCATGTACGGCGTGGGACTGAATTTATTCAGATTGCCTATCTTGCCGGTACGGGTGCGGGTATGAAAATGCTCAACCACACGGCCCGTGTTAAGCCAGAACGGGAATTCATTTTCGGGGCGTTCGTTGTTGTCGACAAACGGCAGACCAATCAGTTTTGCCTTGCCGTCTGCATGCTGGAATTTTCCATCGACATACAAACGCTGGGTACCGGTTTCGTCAGCTTCATTGCAGGGCCACTGTATACCGCGTTGTTGTTCAATTTTTTCGTAAGTCATACCCGAATAGTCGAGCATGCGGCCTTTAGATAATTCACGCATTTCATTGAACGCGCCCTCTGTCGTTTCCGGGAAACGAACCTTTTTTCCATTTTCAAAGCGACTGGCCATCTGGTTAAATATCCAGAAGTCCGATTTTGAATCCTTATAGGGCGCGACCACGTTAGTGACCAGATTGACTCGGCGTTCGGTGTTGGTGAAACAACCCTGTTTCTCGGCCCAGATAGCAGCCGGAAAATACACATGGCTATATTCATTGGTTTCGACATCGGCATAGGCGTCCTGCACGACCAGGAAGTCGAGTTTTTCCATGATTTTGCGCATACGGTCGGTGTTGGTCATCGAGGTCATCGGATTGGTGGCAATAATCCACAGGCCTTTGATTTGTCCGGTTTCGATGGCCGGGAAGATATCGGTCTGAAACAATCCGCGTTTTTTCGGCAGAAAGTCTTCGTCGATCCCCCAGTAATTGGCGATCTCTTTACGGTGTTCCGGGTTTTCAAGTGCGCGATAACCGGGTAAGCCGGAACAGGATGACCACTCGCGCGTACCCATAGCATTGGCCTGCCCGGTAATCGACAGGCTGGTACCACCGGGCTTGCCGATGTTACCGGTGATCAGGTTCAGGTTGTTGATTGCAACCACCCCATCAGAGCCATGTGTGCTCTGGTTGATACCCATGGTCCAGATGGTCATCCCGGCACCAGCGTTACCATACAGGCGCGCTACGTTGCGAATGGTATCTTCGTCGATACCACATATCGCAGCAGCCGTGCCCGGGTCATACTGTTTGACGATTTCAGCGAAGGATTCAAAGTCCGAGGTATTCGCTTCAATGTAGGCACGGTCTTCCAGGCCTTCTTCCAGTATCACATGCGCCAGCGCGTTTAGTAGCACCAGATCGGTGCCCGGTTGTATCGCCAGATGTACATCGGCCTTTTGTGCAAACATGGTGACACGCGGATCAACCACGATAATCGGGAATTTACGTTTTTCCAGTGCCTGGGTCAGACGCCAGTATATGATCGGGTGCTGTTCCGGCAGGTTTGAGCCAAATGCCAACAGGCATTCGGTATGTTCAAAGTCTTCATAACATCCTGGTGGTCCATCTGAACCGAATGAACGTTTATAGCCAGACACGGCCGAAGACATGCACAAGGTTGTATTGCCATCGTAGTTATTGGTGCCAATCACGCCGCGTGCCAGCTTGCCCAAGGTGTAAAATTCTTCGGTCATAATCTGGCCGGTTGAAACAATCGCAAAGGCGTCACGACCGTGCATTTCCTGGATGCGTTTGATTTCTGCTGAAGTGCGATCCAGCGCGGCATCCCAGCTCACTTCCTTGAATGGCTCGTGACGCTTGTCACGCATCAGCGGCGTGCTACCACGATTGTCACTTTGAAACAGGTCATGCTCAAAAATACCCTTCAGGCATAACTTGCCACGGTTAACATCAGCACTGCCTACGCCTCGGGACGAGACCGGAACACCCTTGTCATTGATGCCGACTTCGATAGAACAACCGGTTGAGCAATAGCCACAAGTAGTGTATTTCCACTCAACGACGCCCTTGTCGGCGATCTTGATCGGGTTTTTTTGTTTACGTCCGAATAACATAACTAGCCGTTAGGGCAACCTTCGTTGGCGGTGGTCGACAGCAGTATCCTGTCGCCCTCCAGTTTTACCGGGTAAGTTGCCACACAGCCCTCGTCCGGCGCTATTGCATTGCCGCTTTCGAGGTTTATTTTCCAGTCATGTAACGGGCAGGCGACACGATTACCACTGACGATACCCTGTGACAAGGGACCCTGTTTGTGTGGACATTCGTCACGGATAGCATACAGGTCATCGTTACCTGTACGAAACACGGCGATATTGCCATCATGTGTTTCGACTACGCGTGCACCCAATTTGGGAATATCGTCCAGCACGCCAATTTCAATCCAGTTAGTACTCATTCTTTTATTCCTGTATCCGTTAAGCAATAGTCTTGATGGGAGTGAACTCGTGCGCCTCGCCACCTTTGGCACGTTCTTCCCACGGATCGTCCTGTGCAAATTTCTGTGAATACAGGAAGCGTTCTGCTGCTGCCTTGCGGCCGTCAGCATCATCCAGCATGCGTTCTTTTACATAGGTTAAACCAACGCGTTCCAGCCACGGTGCAGTACGTTCAAGATAGTGCGCCTCTTCACGGTAGATTTGCATGAAGGCTGCGGCATACTCCAGCACATCGGCTTCGGTTTCAACAGTACACAGATAATCTGTCGCACGAATCTTGATGCCACCGTTACCACCAATATGCAACTCATAACCTGAATCGACGCACACCACACCAAAGTCCTTGATGGTGGCTTCTGCACAGTTACGTGGGCAACCGGATGCGGCCATTTTATATTTATGCGGTGTCCAGGAACCCCAGGTCATTTTTTCCAGATCAACGCCCAGTTTGGTTGAGTCCTGGGTACCAAAGCGGCACCACTCCTTGCCGACGCAGGTTTTCACGGTGCGCAGGGCCTTACCATAGGCGTGGCCGGATACCAGACCTGCTTCATTCAGGTCTGACCAGATGCCTGGCAGTTCATCTTTTTTCAGGCCGTACAGCGCAATACGCTGACCACCGGTAACGTGTATGGTTTTGACATCATATTTTTCTGCGACGTCAGCTATCTTGCGTAGTTCCTGCGGCGTGGTTCCACCACCCCACATGCGCGGAATAACCGAGAAGGTCGCATCTTTCTGGATATTGGCATGCGCCCTTTCGTTGATGAAACGTGATTGCGAATCGTCTTTATACTCACCTGGCCACTGGCAAAGCAGATAGTAGTTCAGTGCCGGGCGACATTTTGAACAACCATTTTCATTTTTCCATTCCAGTGCGTCCATGACTGAACAGACTGTTTTTAACTCCTGATTCTTTATCGCAGCGCGCACATCATCATGCGGATGATCGGTGCAACCACACATGGGTTTCAGATGGGGTGCGACTGAGTAGTCACCACCCACTGTCATCGCCAGCAGGCTTTCGACCAGGCCAGTACAGGAACCGCAGGAACTGGATGCCTTGGTATGCGCGCGTACGTCTTCCAGCGTAAACAGTTTCTTTTCGGTAATGGCCTTAACGATGTCGCCTTTACAAACACCATTACAGCCGCAGATCTCGGCGGTATCGGCCAGCATGGCTACGCGGTTTTCTTCGCCGTGCCCGGAGTCACCCAGATGGGCCTGTCCAAACAGCAGGTTTTCGCGAATATCTGATACGTCTGTTTCATCACGCATCAGATCAAAGTACCAGGTGCCATCGAGGGTATCACCGTACATGACAGCGCCCTTGATGCGGTTGTTGGCAATAATCAGTTTGCGGTAAACACCACGCGATGCATCCTGGAACACCAGCTCTTCGGTGTTTTCATCGCCGGTGAAATCACCTGCAGAAAACAGATCAATACCGGTGACTTTTAATTTGGTTGATGTGACCGAACCTTCGTATTTGCCAATGCCATGACGGGCAAGGTGATTGGCACAGACCCTGGCCATTTCAAACAACGGTGCAACCAGGCCATAGGTGAGACCGCGATGCTGTACACATTCACCCACTGAATAAATGCGCGGGTCAAAGGTTTGCATGGTGTCATTGACGACAACGCCGCGCTCAGAGTGAATACCGGATTGTTTGGCCAGTTCGAGGTTGGGGCGAATACCCACTGCCATTACCACCAGATCGGCGTAAATTTCGGTGCCATCTTTCAAGCGTACCTTTTCTACACGCTTGTCTCCGATAATGGCCTCGGTCTCGGCACCCATCAGAAAATGCATGCCACGTTCTTCGAGTGATTCTTTCAGCATACCGCCGGCCTGCGGATCCATCTGACGTTCCATCAGGGTATCCATCAGGTGAATGACGGTAACGCTCATGCCCTGCTGCATTAAACCATTTGCGGCTTCCAGTCCCAGCAGACCACCACCGATGACCACTGCATGCTTATGCTTGCCCGCTGTTTCGATCATCTGGTCAACGTCCTGAATATCACGGAAGCTGATCACACCGGGTAAATCATTACCTGCAACCGGAATAATGAAAGGCTGCGAACCGGTTGCCAGTAGCAAACGATCATAATCTGTACTGCTGCCGTCATCAGCAACGACTTTGCGGTTAACGCGATCGATTTCAACGATCTTCTTACCGCTATGCAGAGTGACGTTGTTGTCTTTGTACCATTGCAGATCATTGAGCATGATTTCGTCAATGGTCTTTTCACCCGCCAGCACCGGGGACAACATGATACGGTTATAGTTACCGTAGGGTTCTTCGCCGTAGACGGTAATGTCATAGGCGTCCGGATCAAGCTTGATCAATTCCTCCAGGGTGCGCACCCCGGCCATACCATTCCCAATCAGTATCAGCTTTTCTTTCATGTGTTCCTACTCCGGTAACTACACTTATGACGTCTTTGCAGGCTATAGAGCAAATAATATGCCAAATTTCTAATATTCCAATAACTGACTATTTTTATTGAGTATTAACCATATGTCACTATCTCTATAGAGATGCACAGCAAAATAGCTCGCACTATAATGGTGCATTGATGCTATTATTTGCATTCAGAAATGACACAAATGCGCTCATGCGCATCAAACGATCATTATAGTGTATTAATGCAGGCTAATATGCTTTTCTCTGTGTTTAGCGCGCCTTATTATACGCTTGCTGTGCACCTGATAAGTGCATAGCAAGCCGAACAAATTTTAATAATATATCTTTCTTGTTGTTTTTATTAGCCTTTTTCTATTGGCATAGGAATTGCTAAAGACGGGATAATGAACCAAATACCCAGGAGTATGCAATGTCGTCGCCATCGCAAGGAGTAAACCTGCTGTCATTTACCGGCAAGATGCGAATTTTGCATCTTTCATGGTTTGCGTTTTTTATCACCTTTCTGGTCTGGTTTAACCACGCCCCGCTGCTGGGCGCGATGCGCGACACCTTTGGTTTGACTGACCAGCAAATCAAAACACTGCTAATCCTGAATGTTGCACTCACTATCCCGGCACGCATTATCATCGGCATGCTGGTGGATGCGGTGGGCCCACGCCGTATCTTCACGATGCTGCTGTTTGTATCGAGCTTCCTGTGTTTTGGCTTTGCGATAGCCGACAGTTATGAACAACTGGCGCTGATGCGGTTTCTGCTTGGCTTTGCCGGTGCCGGCTTTGTGATTGGTATCCGCCTGATCAGCGAGTGGTTTCCGGCCAAACAGGCTGGCTTCGCATCCGGTATTTATGGTGGCTGGGGCAACTTTGGCTCTGCTGCGGCCGCCGTTACCCTGCCCGCCCTGGCCCTGTTTTTCGGAGGCGACGATGGCTGGCGTTATGCGGTAGGCAGCACCGGGGTTCTGGCGCTAGTCTATTCCGGGATATTCTTCTTCAGCACCAGTGATACGCCCAAGGGCTCTACCTATTTTAAACCCAAACGGAATGGTGCGCTGGAGGTAACCAGTGCGGGTGACATGCTGTTGTATCTGATTATGAATATCCCGATGTATGCAGCGCTTGGCGTACTGGCCTGGAAACTGGGGCCTGACAATCTGAACATGCTGAGTGCCAGTGTCGTCTATATAATTTACGCCATTCTGGGTAGTTTGTATCTGTTTCAGGCTATACGAATCTATCAGGTTAACGGGCACGTTTTGAATACACCGGTGCCTGAAATAGAACGTTATCAATTCAAGCAGGTCGCGCTTCTTAATCTGGCATATATGGTCACTTTTGGCTCTGAGTTGGCTGTTGTGTCGATATTACCGCTGTTTTTCATGGATACCTTCAACCTTTCAATTGTGATGGCCGGTCTGGTCGCTTCTGTATTTGCCGGGTTAAACCTGATTATGCGTCCGGCCGGAGGCTGGATTAGTGACCGCCACGGTCGCAAACGATCCTTAACATTAATGCTGCTCGGCTTGTTCATCGGCTACCTGTTGATGAGCACAATTGATAATACCTGGTCAATATGGCTGGCTGTGGCAGTGGTTATTTTTGCATCTGTTTTCGTCAATGCCGGCAATGGCGCTGTGTTTGCGATAGTCCCACTGATTAAACGACGCCTGACCGGACAGATTGCCGGTATGACAGGAGCCTACGGCAATGTTGGCGGTGTGATATTTTTGACTGTGCTGTCGTTTGTTTCATACAAGATTTTCTTTCTGGTGATCGCCGTGTTCGGACTGGTCACACTGTTGGCGACGATGTTCTTCCTGGATGAGCCCGAAGTTCAAAGAACCGAGGTATTGCCTGACGGAACGGTTCAGATGATTGAAGTTGAATAATAATATGGAAAAGGCTGCTGAACTATTGCCTGAACCCGTAGCTTCATGACGGATGCAGCTATTAGCCTTTTTTCTGATATTATCGTTCCATGTCACATACGCTGAAACTAAGCTCCGCTCAATACACTGACGCCGGCCCCAAGGAAGAAAACCAGGATTTCCATGCCCTGTTCATCCCGGAAGGACCAAGCCTGAAAACAAAAGGTGCAGTCATTGCAATCGCTGATGGTATGAGCGGCAGTGAGTCGGGTCGTGAAGCCAGTGAATCCTGTGTCAGTGGCTTTATCAACGACTATTACAGTACGCCGGATTCCTGGTCGGTAAAAAATTCGGCACACAAGGTACTGACATCATTAAATCGCTGGCTGTATGGCAAAGGTCAAATGACCAATGCCGGCAAGTATGGACTGGTAACAACCTTTAGTGCCGCTGTAATCAAGTCAACCACTGCCTATTTGCTGCATGTGGGTGATTCACGCATCTATCGCCTGCGCGATAATGAACTCAAACAGCTTACCCGTGATCACCGCATATGGGTGTCTGAAAGCAAAAACTATCTTAATCGTGCACTGGGTATAGACGTGCACCTGGATGTTGATTACAAGACGGTGCCGTTGGAAATAAATGACCTGCTGTTGTTTACCACAGACGGTATACATGACTTTATCAACGACCAGCTCATACGCGAAACGCTGCTTGCCCACCCGGATGATCTTGATAAAGCAGCCACGGAAATACTCAGGCTTGCACTTGAACATAACTGTAATGATAACCTGACCTGTCAGCTGGTACGCATCGACGATCTGCCGATTCAGGAAGCAGATGATGTTTACCATGAATTAACCGCCCTACCTATGCCGCCGGAACTGGAGCCAGGTAATATTCTGGATGGTTACCTGATTCTAAAAGAAATACATGCAAGCAAGCGCAGTCAGTGTTACCTGGCTGTGGATCAGGAGACGGACGCTCGACTGGTGATTAAAACTCCTTCCGTCAATTATGAAGATGATGCGGACTATCTGGAGAGTTTTCATCTGGAAGAATGGGTCGGCCGTCGCCTGAATAGTAGTCACGTGATCAAGGTGCTGGTCCAGAAACGCAAACGTCAGTTTCTTTACCATGCACTGGAATATGTAGAAGGCCAGACCCTGCGTCAATGGATGAACGACAACCCACTGGCTGCCATTTCACATGTGCGTGAGATTATAGGCCAGTTGATAGAGGGACTACGCGCCTTTCATCGCCTGGAGATGGTGCACCGTGATTTAAAACCTGAAAACATCATGATTGATAAATACGGTGTGCTGAAGATTATTGATTTTGGCTCGACCAAAATTACTGGTATTGAAGAAATCCAGACACCGATAGACCGCAATAATATTACCGGTACGATTGATTACACCGCACCGGAAATATTTGAAGGTGAAAGCGGCAGTATGAAATCTGACATGTATTCTGTTGCGCTGATTGCCTATGAAATGTTGACAGGGAAACTACCATTCAGGAAAACACTGGTGCAACGTGGTGGTAAAAAACGCGAGTATGTGAGTATCAAAACCTATAATGACAGTATTCCTGGCTGGGTAAACGGGGCGATAGCCAAAGCCTTACAGAATGATCTGGACAAGCGTTATGATGTGATGACTGAATTCCTGTATGACCTGTCACACCCGAATGCCACTTTCACCAAAACCGATTTTGTGCCACTGCTGGAACGTAACCCGGTTGGGTTCTGGAAGGTGTTTGCGTTGATTTCGCTGGTGGTTAATGTCTGGTTGTTGTTTAGGGTGTTTGCTTGAATTTAAGTCAGTAGTGCAGGCAAATGGCATACGGTGCAATGCACTGCGTTTATTGCACCCTACGGGTGAAGTAACTTTTATCTATGTAGGGTGGGTTAGCGTTTTTTGCGTAACCCGCCGGCCGTTGCGTAGCAACACATTCTGTTTTTCAGGTCATGCCACGCAACACAGCAAACTGCTGCATCAACGGTTTACTAACCGGCTCCAGTTTTTTACGCATAACGGTTCCGACCGCATCGGTAATCGCGAATATTGAACGCACTATCGGCTCACCGGTGTGCGCTATAATCATTAAAGCAGCCAGCTCTGCTTTTAATTCGGGTATTGCCTGACTAACTGCCTGGTACTCCGGGCTCTGCTGCAGAATTCCATCGGCTTCATTTTCCTGGAGTGCATCAACCGCGCTGATTAATGTATCCATCTCACGAAATTCAAATTCGCTTAAACGAACATCGCGACAATACGCTACCAGCGTTTCGAGAAACACTACCACCACATCCTGGTTGGAGGGTTTTTTCAGGATCACTTCGGCGGCATGAATAAAAGTCTGGCCTCTTGCAGACAGTACACGTAACAGACTGGCTGCCATCACGTTGCCCCGCCCTGCCAGTGCCGTCAAAGCTTGTTCGTGTTCTGGATAGTCGCTGCGCTGTACCACAGGATCAGGCAGCTTATCGGGCTGCCTGAAAAGAAAACCGACACGATAAACATTCTTGCTCTTGCCGCGCTTCCATAAGGCTATGCGCGCTTCTTCATCTATCAGGCCTTCCTGTAAAACCAGGCTGACACTTTCAATGACATGCCCGGGCTCTTCTTCAAATGGCAAAAATTCCATCAGAAAATCAGCCAGCACCTTGCCCATTTTGCCGTTTACCACACACTCACGCGTCAACATACAACGCGCGTTCTCGGTATTGGGCATAGCCCACCAGGCCAGTTCTGCCAGTTCATCGGTCAGTCCTTGCGCACCGGCAACGGCCACGACTGCCTCAGGCTCACCCAGCTTCAGTAAATCATGCAGGCGTATGTCGCTGGCCTGACCCATGCGTGTCCAGCGTTTCAAAAACACCGGGTAACCACCGGGAGAGCCCAGTACCATACTGGATAACAGCTCTTTAACAGCACGGATGTACTGATCACTACGGCAGTTGGGGTTGAGGGTGATCATGGCTTCCTGACCCCTTTCGGAGCGGCCATAAACCAGCATTTTTCCCTCGTCTACTCGTATGGCGACTGAACTGCTTATCAGGACATTCAGACGCAGTGCGTCTTCACTACTGAGTTCCATTGGTCTGCTTTAACTGATCGTTGCGAGCAATGGGTCGAGTTCGCCTTTCATTTCCATCTCGGCAAGGTCATCGTATCCCCCGACATGGGTGTCACCGATAAAGATCTGCGGAACTGTTCTTCTGCCATATGCCTTTTCGAGCATCTCATCAAACCGGTCTGGCTCCTGATCTACCCGTACTTTTTCCACTTCCACCCCCTTATTATTCAATAACTGCTCGGCGCGTACACAATAGGGGCAAAAAGCAGTGCAATACATAACAATTTTGGACATAACGCTGGAATTCCTTGGCCTGTCGACTGTAAAAGTTCGCATTATACCCAAGATTCTAATGATTTGAGCCAAATTTCGTATAAGCAGGCTTATTTTTAGCTACCACTAAAGGGATATGGTCAATCATACGTAGCTTGGCTAATATCGCGCCTGGTTTCATATTGCTACTGCGTGATATATATAACTAATTGTTAAATATATATTTTTATGTCTAACGCAGGATGAAACCCGACACCGCATGCGTACAGGCCAAGCGATATACCTGCTAACGCAGTTGCCGTCTTTATTTAGAATATGCGATAATACTGTTTTACGTTTTTAAGAATTTAGATTGTCAGCCAATGGCTGACATAATGTTAAACTGACTATATGGCAGGAGATTGTTATGGATCCCGTTTACTACGAAACTATTACCAAACTTGAAGAAATGGGTGCAGACGCTGAGTACCTTCAGGGCTGGGTTGGCGGTTTCTTGCATAACCCACAGCGTGAAGAACAGCGTGTTACTGAAGGTTACTCTGCCGGTTATGCCGATGGTGAAGCCAGGAACACCGACAACGCGAGCAACTGGGTTAAGTAATCGTATTTACTTCAGCTATGTTGTGAAAAAGCGGGCTTTATGCCCGCTTTTTTGTGTCTGAAAGTGTTAGCTAAACGGCTCTTTACCCTCGTTCCCACGCTCCGCGTGGGAACCAGTAACCAGTAAAAGCATAGAGCCTCTGCGGGCTTCATTATCTAGCTAAATAGCTCTTTCAATGCCTTACTTGCTTTATC
>DRJJ01000106.1 GCA_011052255.1 Gammaproteobacteria bacterium
AATTCTGATTTGGCTTCACTGTAGAAACGGCTGGCAGACCAGCCCTGGGTCTCGTCGATCTGGTCGGGCAGCCAGGAGCAACCAGACATCACAACGGATAAAATGACGGCAAGGCCGGGTAAAATAAACCTGAATTTAGAAAAATGCGGCATAATACAAACTGTTATCTAGAACTGACGGATTCAGTAGCGTGGTAGAGTAGCGCATAAGCTGAATCAGGGCAAAATACCAATATGAGCACAAATGACCAGGCTACTCATATCCATGAATCAGTGATTATACCTGAATCACAGGCAGGACGGCGTCTGGATATGGCTTTAGCGCAGATTTTCCCGGAATACTCGCGCTCACGGCTAAAAGTGTGGATCGAGCAGGGCGGAGTACTACTCGAAGGCAAGCCGGTGAAACCGCGTGAAAAGGTGTCAGGTGGTGAGCAGGTAGTGATCGACGTGCAGATGGAGGCCCATAAAACGGTCGAAGCCGAACCCATACCGCTGAGTATCGTGCATGAAGACGAGGCGATACTGGTGATCAACAAGCCGGCCGGCCTGGTTGTGCACCCCGCCGCCGGCAACTGGAGTGGCACCCTGCAAAATGCACTCTTACACCATTATCCTGACCTGGATACCTTGCCTCGCTCTGGTATTGTGCATCGCCTGGATAAAGACACCACCGGACTGATGGTGGTTGCGCGCACCCTCCATGCTCACACGCACCTGGTAAATGCCCTGCAAACGCACGCGGTTGAACGCGAATACCAGGCCGTGATACAGGGTGTTATGACGGCAGGGGGCAGGGTCGATGCGGCCATTGGGCGCCACCCGGTTGATCGGAAACGAATGGCTGTGGTTGCAAATGGTAAACCATCGGTAACCCATTATCGGGTACTGCACCGCTATCGAGCCCATACTCATATCATGCTCAACCTCGAAACCGGCCGTACACACCAGATTAGAGTGCACATGGCTTCTCTGCAATACCCGCTAACAGGTGATCAGACTTATGGTGGCCGTTTTCGAATACCGCCTGCAGCATCACCTGAATTTCTTCAGCAGTTGAAGATGTTTCGTCGGCAGGCGCTACACGCCGCGCGTTTAAGTTTGATACACCCGGTTACAGGTGAGCAGGTTAGCTGGAGTGCATCATTACCTGACGATTTACAGGACTTGCTAGGTGCACTGGAACGGGACCAGAAACTCAATCAGGCCAACTATGAGTAACCCTGAGCTCGAAATACTCCGGGCCGATTTAAACATACCCGGCGTGCATGTCGGAACCACTACCCGCTTAGGTGGTAGTAGCCATGCACCCTACCACTCACTGAATCTGGCCACACACGTCGGTGATGAAGAATCGGCCGTTGCCGCAAATCGCGCAAGACTTGAACAGACACTGGTTTTACCTTCCCAGCCATGCTGGTTACAACAAGTACACGGTAAGCAAGTGTACCGGATAAAGACCAGTAGCCAGGGACTGACAGCAGATGGCAGTTATACAGACACGCCAGGCGTGGTGCTGGCAGTCCTGACCGCCGACTGCCTGCCGGTTGTACTGGCCAGTGAGAAGGGTGATGAGGTGGCCGTGGTGCATGCAGGCTGGCGCGGGCTGGCTGCCGGAGTCATCGAATCGGCCTTGCAACTGTTTTCCTGTGAACAGACAGCTATACAGGCATGGCTGGGTCCGGCAATCGGCATGCAGAATTATGAAGTAGACCGTCAGGTTTATGATGCCTTTATGTCCATCGATACGCAGCACCAGCCAGCGTTTGCCAGCAGCCGCTCCGGGCATTGGCATGCTAATCTATACACCCTGGCCTGCCAGCGTCTTCAACATATGGGTGTCAGGCAGATAAGAGGTGGTGGGCAGACGGCCACCTGGTGCAGCTATGAACAGGATGAGCTGTTTTTCTCATATCGGCGCGATGGTGATACCGGGCGTATGGCAACGCTGGCATGGCTAGAGCCAGAGTAGATCCAGTCTGAGTCAGGCATAGAACCTGCGTCGAATACCTGATTACGTTATGATGGTCACGCAAGCCCTGATTTAATTGCACTTTTACCCGGAAAAAAATAACTGACATGGCGTTGATCTACTGGATTTTAATATTCTCGTTACTGGGTGGGGTGCTCAGTGTGCTGGCCGCATCAATCTTCCTGATCTTACCTGATGGCTGGCGTAACCGGCTATTGCCGCATTTTGTCAGCTTTGCCATTGGTGCATTACTGGGAGCCGCCTTTCTGGCGCTGCTGCCGCATGCGCTGAGTGGTCCTGCCGGCATCGACCCGCACCGTCTGGGTATGACCATACTGATCGGCATACTGGTTTTTTTCTTACTGGAAAAATTACTGCTATGGCGCCATTGCCACTCAGATCATTGTGAAGGCCATCAGGATCATGGCAAGCCGGCGCTGGCGAGCATGGTCATTGTGGGCGACGGCCTGCATAATTTTGTCGATGGTATTTTGATCGCCTCTGCATTTATAACCGATGTAGAGTTAGGGATCGTGACCGCACTGGCCGTTGCGGCACATGAAATCCCGCAGGAGATCGGCGACTTTGCGCTGTTGTTGCACAGTGGCATGTCACGCAAACGTGCTTTTTTCTACAACATTGGCTCCAGTCTGACCACGGTTATCGGTGCGGTACTGGCATGGTATAGCCTGTCAGATCTACAGCATATTCTGCCCTATGTGCTGGTGCTGGCGGCATCCAGTTTTATTTATATCGCAGTCGCCGACCTGATCCCGGGCTTGCATCAGCGTACCCGTCTGCGCGAAACCCTGAAGCAACTCAGTTTTATTTCTATTGGTGTCGTTGTGATATACATTGCACATGCTACCTTGCATAGTTGACAGGGGCTGTTGTTAATGCAGCCCAAAAGACCTGGAAAGGGACAAGCTTATGAGTCACTGGTATATGTTGACGGTTATTGGTAAAGACCGGCGTGGTATCGTCGCCGGGTTAACCCATGCGCTGTTTGAGGCAGGTTGTCATCTCGGTGAAGCGACCATGATGAGGCTGGGTGGTAACTTCACCATCATGCTGATGGTGGAGACTGAGGCACGAAAAAAAGCACTGGAAGACATGATAGAGCCCGTGACGGAATCGATGGACTTGTCCTGGCATCTTGATCAGATTGAGGGGCATTTGCACCAGCATCATTTGCCCGATGTGTGCATAACCGTTTCCGGCGCAGACCGGCCAGGTATTGTTGCGCAGGTGACCGGCGCGCTGGCCGAAGCGGGCCTTGAAATTACTGACCTGGAATCCGATGTAGCCGGTAGCGAAGATCAGCCGGTATACATTATGCAAATTGAAGGGGTGGCAACCGAAGGCATAGAGGCACTGCGGTCAGCGCTGAACGTGGCAACGGTCAGCACTATTGATGTCACCGTTACACCTATCGACACACTGATCGGCTGACTCATAGATTATGTCGGTACTGGAGATCATTGCCTACCCGGATGAGCGACTTAAACGGGAGTCTGACCCGGTTACGGTATTTGATGAGAAACTGTCATCTTATATAGCTGATCTGGAGCAAACCATGCGTGCCGGCCCGGGTGGCGTGGGTATTGCCGCGCCGCAGACGGGCCATTTTCAGCGCATTGTGATCGTCGATGTTTCCGGGCGCAAGGAGACACCGAATCATGGCCCTCTGGTATTAATTAACCCTGAAATTACAGCATGGGAAGGCATGAAAACCGGACGTGAGGGCTGTATGTCGGTGCCTGATTTTACCGGAAACGTTATTCGTGCCGAGCGCATTCATCTGAAGGCGCAAAACCAGCAGGGCGAATGGCAGGAATACGATATGCAAGGCTTCGAGGCACGTGCCGTGCAGCATGAAGTGGATCATTTAAATGGCATACTGTTTCTGGATCGTCTGGTAAGCCGCCGCCATGACCTGTTCAAGCGTAAGGTTTATCAGGACAGGGATAATTAGTTTATAGCCGCTAATGTGTACTTTGCTTGCCCGATAGTTTGTTTACTGACACGCTGTAAATACATCCCTGTACGCTCGGCGGCAGCATCCGTGCTGCCAAAGGGCCATGCATGGCGAATAGCGAGTCTTTAACAGGCTATGCCGATTCCATATCCGGTGTAATTGGCATCATAAGTAAACGTATACACAGATTACATTTTGACAACATTTTACTTAAGTTAACGGGCCAGCAGTGTAATTATCTATTGAAACCCTGAAATTTGACCGCATTTATCCTGTAACACAGATATTTATCCAGAGGTTACCAATACCATGAGAATGGACAAGCTCACTAGTAAATTCCAGATTGCGATCAGCGATGCGCACAGTCTCGCCATTGGCCGTGATCATCAGTTCATCGAGCCCATACATCTGATGCAGGCCTTGCTGGATCAGGAAGGCGGTAGTACACGCCACCTGCTGACCAGAGCCGGCATTAACGTCAACCAGCTGCGCTCACAACTGGGTGAGGCACTGGACAGACTGCCTGGTGTACAGGGCACAGAAGGTGATTTGCATATCTCGAATGATCTGGGGCGCTTGCTAAACCTGGCTGACAAGCAGGCTCAGCAGCGCAAGGACCAGTATATTTCCAGTGAGCTGTTTATTCTTGCCGCGCTGGAAGACAAGGGTGAACTGGGTCGGCTGCTCAAGGCAGCGGGTGCCAGCAAGGGCGCGCTGGATGACGCAATTGAACAAATGCGTGGCGGCCAGAATGTAAACGATCCGAATGCCGAGGACCAGCGTCAGGCACTGGAAAAATACACCATCGACCTGACCGAGCGGGCAGAGCAGGGCAAACTCGACCCGGTTATCGGGCGCGATGACGAAATCCGTCGCACCATACAGGTCTTGCAACGTCGAACAAAGAACAACCCGGTACTGATCGGTGAACCGGGCGTTGGCAAAACGGCCATCCTCGAGGGCCTGGCACAGCGCATCATCAATGGTGAAGTG
>DRJJ01000107.1 GCA_011052255.1 Gammaproteobacteria bacterium
AACTGGAAGGACGTGATATCTATATACGTGAAGGCTGCTACTTATGTCATTCACAAATGATACGACCGTTCCGCGCCGAGACCGAACGTTATGGTCACTATTCGGTGGCCGGTGAGTTTGTGTATGACCATCCGTTCCAGTGGGGTTCCAAACGTACCGGGCCGGATCTGGCGCGTGTCGGTGGGCGCTACAGTGACGAGTGGCACCGGGTGCACCTGACTAATGCACGCGACGTGGTACCGGAATCCAATATGCCGGGCTTCCCCTGGCTGGACGAGAACGTGCTGGACGGCGAACTGACCGCAAAAAAACTGACCGTCATGAACACACTGATCACGGCCACCTGTAACGGCTGCATTACCTACACCGATCAGGAAATCGCATCGGCTGGTGATGATGTGCGTGGCAAAACCGAACTGGATGCACTGATTGCGTACCTGCAGTCGCTCGGCACCAGCATCAAGACCCGGAGGTAATCCGTTATGAATACAACTGACTTACATGCCTGGTGGACTGTTGCGATGTTGATCCTGTTTGTCGGCATCTGGATATGGGCCTGGAGCAAGAAACGCAACAAGGACTTTAGTGAAGCAGCCATGCTGCCATTTGCTGATGAGCAAATCGCACAACGTTCAGGCGAGCCTGTCGAAGCACCCCACAAAGAAGGAGAGCGTTCATGAACAGTTTTTTACACTGGTTTGTGATTGTTGTCAGTATCGGCAGCTTCCTGGGTTGTATCTGGCTCATCTGGTGGGCCAGCAAGAAAACAGAGGGTGAGTCCACTGAGGGTGAAGTGACCGGCCATGTCTGGGACGGTGACCTGGCAGAACTCAACAACCCGATGCCACGCTGGTGGTTGTATATGTTTTACTTCAGCATTGCATTTGGGCTGATTTATATGGTGCTGTACCCGTCACTGGGTAACTATAAGGGCCTGCTGGGCTGGAGCTCTGATGGCCAGTATCAGGAAGAGATTGCAGCTGCCAATAAAAGCTACGGTCCACTGTACGCCGGTTATGCCAAGATGCCAGTGTCACAACTGGTATCCAATAACAAGGCCGTTGCAACCGGACGTCGGCTGTTCCTGAATTACTGTGCACAGTGTCATGGCTCAGACGCCGGTGGTGCACCGGGCTTCCCCAGCCTGAAAGACAGCAGCTGGCTTTATGGCGGCACACCTGAAGCTATCAAGGCGAGCATACTCGATGGTCGTAATGGTTCGATGCCACCGATGGCAGCCGCGCTGGGCACAGATGCCGACGTTGATAATGTCGCCAACTATGTCATGAGCCTGAGCGGTGCCCCGCATGACGCCGGCAAGGCATCACTGGGCAAAGCAAAATTTGCAGTCTGCGGAGGCTGTCATGGCATGGATGGCAGCGGTAACCAGGCGATTGGCGCACCTGATCTGACTGATGCGAACTGGTTATACGGTGGTTCACTGGGCGCAATCAAAAAGGCCATACAGAACGGTCGCTCTGGCAAAATGCCGGCTCATCGTGATTTTCTGGGTGAAGACAAGGTGCATTTGCTGGCGGCCTATGTTTATAGCCTGTCTCAGTAGCTCAGGTGGATGTGTCTGGAACGAACGTCGGCCAGTGCTAAAGAGATGATGTAATAAGTCTTTAGTCCCTTCTCCCCCAGGGAGAAGGGGCTTTACAACACCCTCCATTGTGAAACACAAGCAAGTCGCAGGTATTACAAATATGGAACATAAAAAAACACCTCAATCCGAAAACCAAATCCCGATTGTCCAGCAAGTGATCTCGGTATTATGGCCCTCCTTTCTTACCGCCGGTATTGCGACCATATTTACCTTTACCTTTTTTGACCCGCAGGAAATCGTGTTGTGCACAGGGCATGAAGCCCAAATCAATCGTCTTGGCATCTACAGTCTGGGCTTTTTCCTTTTCTGGGTATTAACCTCAAGCTCCTGTGCATTAACCTGCTATTTTCGTCGGCCGGTTCGTCCACACTAGTCCTTAAGTAATAGTCCCCTTATGAAAAAATCCCGGTCTGTTGATGTAAAACCACCTGTCGTTGATGACGGCTCCTTTTACGCCAAACATCAAAAGGTCTATCCACGCCAGGTATCGGGTCTGTTTGCCAGCTTGCGCACCACGGGCGTGCTGGTCTTGTTGAGCCTGTACTACTTCGTACCCTGGCTAAAATGGGATGACCGCCAGGCGGTTTTATTTGACTTGCCGGCGCGCAAGTTTTATGTCTTTGGTATTACCTTCTGGCCACAGGATTTTTTCTACCTGGCCATGCTGCTCATCATTGCCGGGCTGGCACTGTTTTTCTTTACCTCTCTGGCCGGCCGATTATGGTGTGGTTATGCCTGCCCGCAGACTGTCTGGACCGAGGTATTTTTATGGATAGAACGTAAGGTAGAAGGCAGCCGCGCAAAACAGATCAAGCTGGACAAGGCCGACTGGGGCCGCCGTAAACTACGCCTGAAGATCACCAAGCAAAGCATCTGGATACTTTTTTCACTGTGGACCGGCTTTACCTTTGTCGGCTACTTTACCCCGATCACCACGCTGGGGCAGGAACTGGTCAACCTGAGCACCGGCCCCTGGGAAACCTTCTGGATAATATTTTACAGCTTTGCGACCTACGGCAATGCCGGTTGGCTGCGTGAACAGGTGTGCATCTACATGTGCCCCTATGCGCGCTTCCAGAGCGCCATGTTTGATCGTGACACCCTGATTATTTCCTATGATGAACAACGTGGCGAGCCACGTGGCAGCCGCAAAAAAGGCAGCGACCCTGCTATACAAGGTATTGGCGACTGTATCGACTGCACCTTGTGTGTACAGGTCTGCCCGACCGGCATTGATATTCGCGACGGCCTGCAATACGAGTGCATCGGTTGTGCCGCCTGTATTGATGTCTGTAACACCGTGATGGAACAGATGGATTATAAAATGGGGCTGATCCGTTATACCACTGAAAATACACTCAATGGTAAAAGAACACATGTACTTAGACCGCGCATCATCATCTACGCTACCCTGTTAACCGGCCTGACCGTCCTGCTGCTGTATATGATCCTGACGCGCTCACCTCTGGAACTGGATATCATGCGTGACCGTAATACACTCTACCGTGAACTACCCGGTGGTCTGGTCGAAAATGTTTATACCCTGCGCGTAATCAATAAATCAGAAAAAGAACGTCGCTTTCAACTCAGCGTCAGTGGCATTGAAGGCCTCACACTGGTTAGCAAGCAAACCCTGATACCCGTTGCAGCCGGAGAGGTTGTCGAACTCAGTGCGAGCCTGCGTCTCGACCCGGTGGTACTTAAACGCCCCAGTAACAAAATACAGTTTATACTGGAATCCACCGAGGGTGACCCGGTCAAGGCCACACAGGAAAGCCGCTTTATCGGCCCGGTGATACGATAAACAGAATGGTAATATAAACATGATCAATCCAACACACACAACACCCTGGTATCGTCAGTTCTGGCCCTGGTTTCTGTTTGGTCTGCCTGCTTTATCCGTTGTCGCAGGCATATCCACTGTTATTATTGCGATGCAAACCGAAGATACCCTGGTCAGCGATAACTATTACAAGGATGGTCTGGCCATCAACCAGGATCTCGAACGCGAGAACAAGGCACGCAGTATGGGCTTACAGGCGCAGATTCTCATCAAACAACAAGATATTTTACAGATAACGATGAGCGCCGATCAGCCCTTACCCGCATGGCCAGCAATTATAATCATCCTGTCACATCCAACGCAAGCCAGCAAAGATATTATGTACACAGCACTAATTAGTCAGCATGGAAACTATGTTGTGCCCAAGACCTCCATTCATCCAGGACGCTGGTATATAAAGCTGGAAGCGCCGGGGCAAGACTGGAGACTAAATGGAGTGCTACGGGTAAATAAATCAGACTCCACCCGCACAAACCTGAACATGGGTAGTAGATGACGACAGATCACTGCGTAATAAATAGATAGAAAAATCATATTTGTGAGTGGCGATTTATGTTGCATGCGACGATCTCGTTTAAAAAAACGACACAACAGGAACTGTCTGTGTATGTTATCAGGCATACCTCTCTGGACCGAAAGAACCTCGGAATTTTAGTATCGAGTGATATTCAGTACATCTAAACCTGTTACCAGCAACGTGAGACAGTAGGTCCTCCAGTAGCTGAAATACTCTTAACACCCGTTTCAGTAAGTGACAGGTTTTTACATGCGTCTTTGGCCTGATCACCAACCGGTGTAGCGGTGACGGTATAGGTCGTATCCGTTGGTGCATTAATGTTCAGAGTGTAGTAAGTAGCGTCTGGAGGAGAGACGGGGCATTTGTTCGGGTAAACAGACGGGGCCGGTGCGCCGACGCTTGTGTTACCTACTGCCAACCCTCTATAAGTATTATTTTCTGTAAATTTCCGCTCCATGGCCGCAGACAGACCGGTTAACACCGCGGCACAATCAGCCCGACGACTTTTACGCACCTGATCCAGATAAGCCGGGTAGGCTATTGCGACCAGTATCGATACAATCACAACCACAATCATGAGTTCAATTAATGTAAAACCATGTGTTTGATATTCTTTCATATTCGGCTCTTTATTAAACCAGACAGCACCGCTTTCGCTTTACGGATAAATAATAACACAGGCACATCCATGTGCTGCATTCGTTTAATACATATCTCTTCTAGCGTATTTCTCTCCATGAACGGCGTCCTCCTGATGCCGGTAGCCTTTCATCAAAAAGACCTCCACCACAGCTTGCTGTAGAGTCACACAAAATAAGTTTTGTTCTTCTCTCCTGCGTTATAAACGTACCTGGCGTACTCAATACCCCATAACTGTATTGAGTAAAGCTTGCCGTCAGGAAATCTCCATTTGAATTATAGGTAGACGTATCGTCACCCAGACCTATACCTGCAAATGCGGTTCCGGTTCTGTAAAACAGGGCATTCAAGCGACTGTTACCTTCAGGTGTACACACATCTAGCGGGGGGGCATACTCCGGAAAAAGTACAAACGCCTGATGCGTCACTGATGCAAAAATAGTACGCGTACTGTTTTTTGCTCCCACGTTAAAGTTAACAAACCAGCCTTTTTTGCCAAGCATATATTTCCGGAAGCGGTTAAAGTCACTATTATTTACGGCATTGATGATGTCACCACCAACGACCGCCCCGCCAGGTATCACGCCGTTCGGGTCTTTCATATCGCCCGAAGAAAACACCTGCAAGCCCGTTGTATTCTGCATATCACTTACCGACACCGATCCCCAGCTATTACCAGAACCAGGATCTTTAACACCGTAAAACGATTGCTGTGTGGCGCTCTGGTTATCACTGTTCACAAATAGTCTACCTGTGCCGGCATAAACCCAGCGATCCTTGGTAATAAAATCCAGTGTAAAAGTGGGCGCCGTGGTAAATGGCTGGTTAGGTAATGGTGACAATAGTAGTGATGGTGTCCCCAATGGTGATCCATTAAGCGGCACACGATACAAGCCACCAGTCGGCGTCCCGACTGAGCCTGCAACCGTACCGTAGTAGATCGCATCGTCCATAAAATCGGTGCCCCAGTTTTTACTGGCCGGGTCGCCTACAAATGCGTTGGAAATAGCCAGATCCAGGTAATTATCGCCGCCGAACTGCACAAGCTGCCTCAGCTTGAGATCGTACAAATACAGCCGCGCACTCTGATCACTGGTCGCCTGAGTCAATGCATTGCTGCCTATCGGACCTGAGCCAAAGGCCAGGTACCAGTTATTGGTATTTGGCGTACTCCAGTCATTGTTGTCTCCGGGTTCGCGTTGTATCACCAACGTCGGCTTACTGGTGGTAAAACCAAGTTTAGCGTCAGATATCTCGGCAATCAGATTCGGAGGTGTTTCCGGGTTGGTTATATCCAGAACCACGATTGCTGAACGAGCCGTTATAGCCGGTGTACTACCTTTACCATCATGGTCGTAAGTAACCGAACCACCGCCAAAGCGCATATTTACTACCAGTATTGTGCCCCAGCCATTTGGATGCTCGCTATCTTCCGGGAAGATATTGACATCAAACGCCTGCGGTGAGCCATCAACATAATACAGATGCGGATAAGTCAGTTCCTTTAGCCATTGCAAATGAGGTAATAGATTACCCGGTATATAGGCCCATAGTTCAGAGCCCAGAGGTTGATCTTTCGGTGTAGTACTCTCGAAAGATTCCTTTGGCCTGATTAATTTAAATGCTTTTGTGGAGGCATCATAAAAACCACCATTGAACGCATGCAACATGCCATCGTTAGCACCAACATATACCACATGACGGCGATTTCTGTATTGCGTCCGGAATGCACCATACGTAGTATCCCCCTTGAGGAGATCATAGGACTTGTTTGGCAGGCTGACAGAGACTGGAGCAGAGTTCACCACATCGCCCAAAAGAAATCTTCTTGCACCGAGGCTACGTGAACGGTAACCCAAAGTACCGTCTTCCTTGCCACGAATAAATGCTACAACTCTGTCGGCCTCGGCGTCATCCACAACCGCCATGATGTTTTCATCCATCTCAGATGCGATAAATGCGACTTCTTCACCCGGACCAACCACCCCGTCTGCGTTTTTATCCTTCCAGGTCAATATGTATCGACCCGCACCGCTGTTGTCTACTATTTTGGTTGTATAACCGCGTTGCTGGTGGATTTTAGATTGATCCAGCTTTGCAAGCTGGTCAGCTGCCTTCCAGATTGCGTTCAGATCATCTATTTCAGCCAGTGGTGATGATGGCGTACCCGCCGTGTAATCAGACTCTGTATTGTAGCGATAAACCTGCGTTCTTGCAGGCCCTGGAGTGGCAGCCGGATTATAACGTAACTCCACAATGTTATCGGTAGATACATCATCAAGTTGTCCATTTTTATTACCATCTTCACGGAAACGACCGCTTCCATCAATGAACAGTGCGTGCAACTGCCCGACCCACTGTGCCTCATCACCCGCATTATTCCTCACCTTGGGCGAATAGATTGCCTGATAAAAGGCACCAATACCGTTAAAGCCATCGGAGACAACCGCCGGTGCGTTACCAGCGCTTATACGGCCTTCTATGTTACTGAAAGCCTTGGTCAGGCCTGCAACCAGTTTGGCCGGATCATTGGCCAGTACATAGTTATCGGGAACACCATCACCGTCTTCATCCCATTCGTCTGTCTGGTCAGGCTGATAGCTATTACCCGGATTTTCAGTTGTAGTCTGGAAGTTCTTTTCGTTAAAACCACCGTATTTTCCGGCCAGCCATAGCATATTCATTTCACCGGTTAACGGATTATTGTTGAACTCCTGGGTATCGATCAGGAACGTCTGTACCGTCTGCATGCCTTCATAATCACCCGCACCCGAGCGAATGTCATTACTGGCCGCGTAATAGGCCAGCCCGGCAATATAGTAAGAATTCTCCTTCGGCGCATAGGGTGCAGTACCAAAAACCTTCCCGAGATTGTCTATGGTTTTTGTATTACCACTATTCCAGTCGCAGTCACCCGGCACACAACCAATGTTGCGGATAGTTCCGTTTATACCCTGCATTTCACCAACAAGATTAGTTTCTGTTGTGACATTAATATCCGGATCAGAATTACCGGGATCACCCCAGTCGTCACTGTTCGCTATATTAAAAGTATAGTCCGCATCAGACTGTACCAGTGCTGACGTGCCTGGCAGGCGCTTGTCTTCCCAGGGGTTAGCATCATTAATACCAACGATGTAGTTTTGCTGGCACGCATGCTGTATCGGATCATTCCAGTTGGTAATAGCCGGAAACCCATCCAGCCTGGGATCCCCGGGTGGAAGTGGATTACCTGTAACCAGATCTGCTGAAAATTCAGGCGTTGGCCCCCTGTTTTTGTAATAATTCAGACACTCATAGAACAACTCGCCTATGGGGTCAAATGCTTTATAGCCATTGGCGCCAAACTTGTTAATGTAGTTAATCACACCACTGTTAGCGACCCCGCTGGCAGTTGCGTCAGCTGTGTCAGGGTTTACGATAAACACCCGGTAACATTATCGATTTCTACATTGGGATTAGTCATCGTGCCGCCACCGGGAGCTGGCATAAACCCGCCAACATACTTCATGTTGGCGCGCAATACGCCGCCATGACGATTGTGGGCGTTGTCACGCAAAAAACTCATGACCGCAAAACGCATTTTGCCGGAATTTTTTTGAATCAAGCCCTCCGGCTTCAGGTTATTTCCGTATTTTGCACAGTTACGATAGGTGCTGCTTTCAGTCTCCCATGTACCATCACAGGTTAATACCCGCACACGGATATCATCAGCGACGTTTCCATTTCTTTTATTGGCATTACTGCTCCCGTCATTACTGAGACGAAAGCGGGTACCATAGTTATTAATAAAGATATCTGTTTCTGAATAAGGCGTTACCGTATTTGTCGCAACATTAACGCCGTTACCTATGCGTTTAAATGGATACCATGAATGAGGCTGACCCAGACCCATGTTGCCCCGCTCAAGTACAGTCACAGTGGCCGTATCGGTAGAACGATGACCGCCGGTCAGGGCCCAGCGAAACTCATCAATAGCCATCATGGAAACCCAGTTCAGGAAATTTCCGCTCCATTTACTACTACATGAATGGTCGCTGCTATTGGCATTCGCAGCCGGGGCAAAATATTCATTTGTCGCGTCATAGTCATAACATAAATTCGGATTAAAATATCCAAGATATTCATTGTTCGGGAAATAGCAAACAC
>DRJJ01000108.1 GCA_011052255.1 Gammaproteobacteria bacterium
AATCTGGTCAACAGTGCGATGAAACTGTCTGCGCCACATGCAGGAATTGACCGGCGCTCCCGTGATCAGTTACTGGGTGAATCTGCCGTGATGTGCCAGGTACGTTCCACCATTGCCAAACTGGCGCGCAGTCAGGCTCCAGTCTATATCAGCGGTGAGTCCGGTACCGGCAAGGAGCTGGTAGCTCAATTAATACACCAGAAAGGGCCCCGTGCTGAAAAACCCTTTATCCCTGTTAACTGTGGTGCAATACCAACTGAACTGATGGAAAGCGAATTTTTCGGTCATAAGAAAGGTAGCTTTACCGGTGCAGTCAGTGACAAACAAGGGCTGTTCCAGGCGGCACAAGGTGGCACCCTCTTTCTGGATGAAATTGCTGAACTGCCCATGCATATGCAAGTCAAGTTGCTGCGTGCTATCCAGGAAAAGGCCATACGACCGATAGGTGGCCATCAGGAGATCCCGATTGATGTACGCATCCTCAGTGCCACGCATAAAGATCTGGCCATAAAGGTGAAAAATGACGAGTTCCGGCAAGACCTGTTCTATCGTATTAATGTAATTAATATTACGGTGCCACCGCTACGTGATCGCTCAGAAGATATCCCGCAACTGGTTGAGCATATTCTGAATCGCCTGCAAAGCGATATAGTCGCTGAAAAACAACACCCGCTATCCGACGATGCCATGCAGGCACTACAGCACTACCCCTTCTCAGGAAATGTACGTGAACTGGAAAATATACTGGAGCGGGCAATTGCCCTGTGTGAAGGCGCTTATATTGGCAAGCATGATCTGCACCTGCCTGACTCAGACCACGACTTGCCTGAAACAGACACCAACGACCTGGACCATGCGCTGGATAACCGAGAGCGACTAATGATCACCAAGGCGCTGGAAAATTCACGTTACAACAAAACGGCTGCCGCAAAGCTGCTGGGTATAAGCTATCGCGCACTACGTTATCGCCTGAAAAAATATAACATCGAGTGAACCATGTCACAATATGACTTTAATTGTCATTATGTGACTATATTTGTCAATTTTCATGCCTGACTGCTTCTATGCTGGCCAGGGTTATTTTATTTAATATATATAATTCATAATGTTATAAATATATAAGTAATCTAGTCCTCAGTGGCACGAATCCTGCTTGCTATATGACCTACCTGGCCGGCATTGCGCTGGCTGAGTTTAAAGAATTTTTGTAACTGTCTTACATCGTTAATGTCTTACGAGGAAAATATTATGAAAAAAGTCCAACAGGGTTTCACCCTAATCGAACTGATGATCGTGGTCGCGATCATCGGTATTCTGGCCGCTATCGCAATACCGGCATACCAGGATTACATCATTCGCGCCAAGGTCACTGAGGGCCTCAATCTGGCTTCAGCTGCGAAATCAGGTGTCACTGAATATCGAATCAGCGTGGGCAGATACCCTAGCACTAACGCGCTAGCGGGACTTGGCACCATCTCAAGTAAATATGTAAGCAATGTTGCAGTAGACAGTGGGGCTACTGGTATCATCATCATAACCTTCAGAACAGCGCTGGATACAAAGGTCGCTGGTAAAACATTGGTCTTTGCTCCTTCAATTGGCACCACATCTGTGGTTGACTGGTTCTGCGATGACTCTCTTAGTGGACAGGCAAAGACAGGAGACCTGGCTGGAAAATATCGACCTGCCAACTGTCGCTAACAGGCACAGCATGTAATAAATTATAACCCCGGTAACGCAATAGTTGCCGGGGTTTATTACTGTCTGTATATCCATGCCAACTTTATTGCTCCGTCCCTCCCTGTTTTATTTCCTTTTATTATTCACTGTTTTCCTGTACTGGCCTGGCCTGAACGGCGGCTTCTTACTGGATGACATCCCCAACCTGCAGCCACTCCATGCACTGGATGGTGGCGTGACTAGCTGGCAAGATATTATCCTGGATAATGAATCCGGTTTGCTGGGTCGACCGGTTTCAATGCTCACACTAGTGTTTAACTACGTGCTCAACGGTAATGACCCCTGGAGCTTTAAATATACGAACCTGATGATACATCTATTATGTGGTGTACTCATATTCTGGCTCAGTTACCGTCTGCTGTACGAGACCCACTTACGTGACAAGCGTTACCAGATAGCCTTATGGGTCATGGCGATGTGGTTACTGACACCCTTACAGGTCAGTACCGTGTTATATATAGTTCAGCGCATGGCTCAGCTGTCTACTGTATTTATGCTAGCCGGCCTTATCTCTTATACCTCAGGCAGACAATCCCTTGAGCATCGCCCCGTATCGGGCAGTCTACTAATCCTGTCAACGTTCTTTGTCTGGTTGCCCCTGGCAGTTTTAAGCAAAGAAAACGGTGCCTTGCTTCCACTGCTGACCTTGGCCATCGAAGTATATTTTTTCAAACGGCCAGCCATGCCCTGGCAACGCCGATTTATCACATGGTTGTTCTCGGTCACGGTACTATTACCTGCTCTACTATTGCTTGCATACCTGTTCGCAAGGCCCTGGTTTATAACTGGCAGCTATACTGGAAGAGACTTCACACTTACAGAGAGACTATACAGCGAAGCGCGTATCCTGTTTATTTACCTGCGCTCATTACTGGTACCCGACTCAACCAGCATGGGCCTCCTGCATGATGATTTTGAAAAATCCACTGGTCTACTGTCCCCGGTCTCAACGCTGTTGTCCGTGCTGGCATGGTCAACTATTCCAGTCCTGGCATGGATATACCGCAAAAGAACGTGGCACATTTATTTTTTTGCGCCCATATTCTTTCTTGCCGCTCATGCCATGGAATCCAGCGTATTCGCACTGGAACTGTATTTTGAACATCGAAATTACCTGGCAAGCTTCAGTGTCTACTTAATGCTTGCGTACGGCCTGTTTGATCTAAAACAACGCTACAATAAATATTTTCTTGTCAGCTTTTTCCTGATACTGCTCCCAACAGCACATGTTATTGCCTCTTATCAACGCATTCAGGTATGGCGGTCAGCCGTTAGCATTATACTGAGTGACCTACACTGGCACCCGAAATCACCGCGTGCCCATGGCACTATGGCCGGGCTGTATCTAAATACGGGCGAATATCTAAAGGCACTTGAGCACATAAATACGGTCTTCAATCTAAAGCCAAAATTAATACCAGAAGCCTATCTAATGCGATTAACTGCCTTGTGTGGGGCCAATACAGAAATACATGATTCGGAATATTCTGCGTTCAGAAAGGCGATGGACACACCTGGCGCTTATCCGCCTACAGAATCATTTGGGTTGCTAAGAGACTATATTAAAAACGATCAGTGTGAAATGCTGGATCTGCACAGGTTTATCGACATAGTCGAAGAATGGAGCGTCAAACATGACAAACTTGCCAGTAAGAGAAAATTGTGGATTACCAACGTACATCTGTCCCAATTAATGTTTGACACTGGCCCGAACACATACCAGATAAAGGCACTGAAGACACTTGATCGCGCAATGAAGCTCAAACCGGAGTATCTTGAGGCTGGCTTGCTGAAAATCAGATATGCGTTGCTACTTGGCAAGCTTGATGAGGCCTGGGAAACACTTAGAATAGTCAAAACGAATAACGACTATCATCGTAAAGATTATACCCTTACGACCCAACACTACGATAGCGTATTTCGGGAACTCCAGAGAAAAGGCATGTGGTCACCTACAAATGATCTGAACAATACTTCCAAGTAAACCGCCCGGAAAATATCATGGCTTGCTAAAATAAATGCCATGCGGACCATCAGTATATTTTCTTACCATAAATAATTAGCGGTTAATGGGCTTCTGTAGTAAAAACGACCCAACCCACATCACTCTTACTTAACTGAATATCTGTAGCAGGATAACTAACCAGGCATGTCGTGGTAGTGCTATACTTTTAACGAAATGCATAACAAGAAAATATCATATGAAAAAAGGTAACGATTTATCTATCATCATCCCGGCGTATAATGAATCACATAATCTGTCTGCGCTGCTGACAAGGCTGGTTGACACCTACCCGGAAGCAGAAATCATTATTGTTGATGATGCATCTGAAGATGGAACCGCAGATATTTGCACTAACTTCCCTGTTAAATGTATTTCACACCCGTATCGTATCGGTAATGGCGCAGCCATTAAAACCGGCCTAAGGAACAGTTCACGCGATATAATTGTCTGCATGGATGGGGATGGCCAGCATAAGGTAGAAGACATCTCCCGGTTTATTGAAAAACTGGAAGAAGGCTTTGATATGATTGTAGGAGCCCGCAAAAAACATTCACAGGCCAGTTTTTCCCGCTACCTTGCCAATACCTTTTATAACAAACTGGCAAGCTGGATGGTGGGACATACTATCGAAGACTTAACCTCCGGCTTTAGAATAGCGTATCGTAAAAAGTTCCTTCAGTTTTACCATTTGCTGCCAAATGGGTTCTCCTATCCAACTACGATAACCATGGCCTTTTTCCGTTCAGGATATTATGTTGATTACATCCCGATTGATACCATGAAGAGAAAAGGTAAAAGCAGCATCAGAATATTACGTGACGGCTTCCGCTTTCTGGTTATTATCTTCAGAATAGGCACGCTTTACTCGCCGCTTAAATTATTTATACCGATTAGTGTCCTGCATTTTAGCCTGGCCCTGTCCTATTACGGCTATACCTACATCATCGAACATCGCTTTACCAATATGAGTGTACTGCTGTTTATTGTTTCACTCGTCATAGGCTTGATTGGTCTGATTTCTGAACAAATCACCAATCTAAATTACTCCAGGCTCATAGACATAAAAAATAATGACGAGGTGTAATTTCCATGAATAGCTGATGTCGAAAGTTAATTCATCAGCCTGAGCAGCCAAACCGCCACACCGGATCTGGCTAACCATCAGGAAAATCAGTACACGCGCCAAAATTTGCCTATACTTATTGCTAAAAATGCCGTTACACTTGTATGAATAGTGATAATATCAATATAGTTGGTAACTATATGATAAAAATCATTTGAAATGATTAGTAAACTGTTGTATCTATACAGAATAACGATTATTCGATAAGCTGGTAATTGCGAATATTCTTGTATGCTAATATGTTCTGCGAGTTATTAAATTAATATATCTTGAACATAGCATTTATTTTCTGATATACGCCAAAATATTTATTATTATCTGAATTCAATCACGGAACTTAGGGAAATACAGAATTAATCTAAAGCATGGCCACAACTAACCCAAAAATGCATCTGAGCGGCCTGCCCAGACGTCTGGTTCAGGACAAATTGATAGACGAAGCGGATGCTCTCAATGCCGTCGCTGAAGCCAGAAAAAAACGTGTGCCTATTGTCAGCTATCTGGTCGATACCAGAAATCTCAACAGCCGCCATATCGCATCTGCCGCATCACTGGAATTTGGTGTGCCGATACTGGATATCGACACAATCGATATGGATGCTGCCGTGGTTAGCCTGGTTGATGAAAAACTGATCAGAAAACACCATGCCCTGCCACTGTATAAGCGCGGTAACCGACTGTTTGTTGCTGTGTCTGACCCAACCAACCTGCAAGCCCTGGATGAGTTCAAGTTCCATACCGGTGTTAACACTGATGCCGTACTGGTTGAAGAAGACAAGCTGACCACCTCGATTGAAAAGGCGCTGGAAGCACAGGAAGGCGGCCTGGGTGATGACCTTGATGAAGACCTGGATAACCTGTCCATCGAAGGTGGGGATCTGGACGCCCCGCCAGATGAAGATGACACTGACATTGATGACACGCCGGTTGTACGCTTTGTTAACAAGGTCTTGCTGGACGCAATCAACAAGGGTGCCTCCGATATTCATTTTGAGCCGTATGAAAAGACTTTTCGTGTTAGAACCCGCCTCGACGGGATACTCACTGAGGTAGCCCAGCCCCCGGTCAATCTGGCCGGACGTATTGCCGCACGTATCAAGGTAATGTCGCGCATGGATATTGCCGAACGGCGTGTACCCCAGGATGGCCGTATCAAGATGAACCTGTCGAGAAACAGATCCATTGATTTTCGTGTTAATACTTGCCCCACCCTGTTTGGCGAAAAAATCGTCATGCGTATCCTCGACCCGACCAGCGCACAACTCGGCATTGATATACTCGGATACGAGGAGGACCAGAAGCAGTTATACCTGGATGCTATTAATAAACCCTATGGCATGGTACTGGTGACCGGCCCGACTGGTAGCGGTAAAACAGTATCACTCTATACCGGCCTGAATATCCTGAATACGATAGATAGAAACATATCCACCGCCGAAGACCCGGTGGAAATCAATGTGCCCGGTATTAACCAGGTTAACATGAATCTCAAGACCGGCATGACCTTTTCTATCGCACTGCGTGCCTTTCTTCGCCAGGATCCGGATATCATCATGGTTGGCGAAATTCGTGACCTGGAAACGGCTGAAATTGCAATTAAAGCCGCCCAGACCGGTCACCTTGTTCTTTCTACACTGCATACTAATGATGCACCCCAGACGCTGACCCGTCTTGCCAATATGGGTGTACCAGCATACAACATCGCATCTTCTGTTCATTTGATTATTGCGCAACGGCTGGCAAGACGCCTGTGCAGTCACTGCAAGCAGGAGATCAAGGTTCCCGGCGAAACATTGTTACAGGAAGGCTTTAGTGAACAGGAAATCCCTACATTAAAATTGTATGCCCCCAACCCCAAGGGTTGCGACAAGTGTAATGGTGGATACAAGGGACGTGTTGGAATTTATCAGGTGATGCCTATCTCGGATGAGATGGGGCGCATTATTATGGAAAATGGAAATTCCCTGGAACTGAGTGAACAGGCGCGAAAAGAAGGCATCCCGGACTTACGTCAATCCGGCCTGAAAAAGGTACGCGATGGCCTGACTGGCCTCGACGAACTCAACCGCATCACCAAGGACTAGAAAGCTAAGGAATAAAAAAATGGCGGCAAAAGCAATGAAAGAAAGTGCATTTACCTGGGAAGGCCTGGACAGAAAGGGCACCAAGGTAAAAGGCGAAATACGCGGCAAGAGCCCGGCAATGGTCAAGGCTGAACTCCGCCGACAGGGTATCAACCCACGTAAGGTTCGCAAGAAATCCGCACTATTCTCAGCCACCAAGGGCAAAGCTATTACTTCAACTGATATCGCTATATTCAGTCGACAGCTTGCTACTATGATGTCTGCCGGTGTACCGCTGGTTCAGTCTTTTGATATCGTTGGTCGTGGTCACGATAATCCACGCATGCAAACCATGTTGTTATCTATTAAAAATGACATCGAGGCCGGTAATACGCTGGCCGACTCGTTGGGTAAACACCCGCTTTACTTTGATGACCTGTTCTGTAACCTGGTGCGCGCCGGTGAACATGCCGGTATCCTGGAGTCATTGTTACACAAGATTGCAGCCTACAAGGAGCGTACCGAG
>DRJJ01000109.1 GCA_011052255.1 Gammaproteobacteria bacterium
AAGGTATCAGTTCCGTTTCTGATCGTATGCAAGGACGAAATATCTGCTGAGGATATAGCAGTGATAATAAACACTAATAACACGTCCTGGAGGATGCTATGAGCGACATACTCAATATTAAATTCAACCGTAAAACATTCGAAATAGAGGAAATCACTGAAGGCGAAGGCGATGACTGCAAATGTCATAAGCCATGCAATATAGACTGTAACCAGCCTATCGATGTTGCAAAACACAAGGAAAATGAGTCCGTCAAACGCATTAGCACCATTACCGTATTTGATGGAAGTCGAATCTGTTTTGTATTCAACGGGCGCGTTATCTGCGTTAACATATAACACCATTATCTGATGCTAAATAAGGCAGTCAATTCGACTGCTTTATTTAGTTTAAATAGATAGCCATAGTAGCGAACACGCATACACGCGTACATACACACACCTACTCAGGCGCATGTATAATAAATGACTAATACAGGTCATTAACATAATAACGTATTAAATATTCCCTCAAGAGCAACTCTTCTATCTCCATCACAAAAATACCCGATTAAATTCATGTTAATTAAATTCACATCTACATAATAGTGTAAATTATTAACAGACACCCGGTTAATAATAATTAACACTGGACGCCAGTGTGATATTTATTACACAATACAAACAAATAACCAGGGTTTGAATAAAGCGCGACAACGGAATGGGGGAACAGGAGTATTCCAGATGTCAGTGCAGGTAACGCCCATGATAATACGTAACACTTTTATATTCGTTTTGTTGATGATACCAATACAGGTTCACGCCGCAGGGTGTGAAGACTGGGTCGCGCGTATGGTTTCCCTGCAAGGCAGCGCAGAACAACGCGTCAACATCTCCGGTAAACCGAGTAACTGGAAGGTCGTCGCAAGCAGTGCAACCTTCTGTCGTGATGATGTTTTACGTATCGGTGCCAACAGCCGCGCCACGCTCACACTCAGGAATGATACCATTCTGCGTTTGGGCCAGAATACCACCGTCACCTTCTCCAACATCGCACCCGATGCCCCCTCTACCCTGAATCTGCTCGAAGGCATTGCTCATTTTATCAGCCGTATTAAAAGCGCCTTCAAGGTCATCACCCCTTTCGTAAACGCTGGTGTTGAAGGCACCGAGTTTGTGGTAGCCGTCTACCCGAACCGTTCTGAAGTCACCGTATTTGAAGGCCATGTTGCAGTAACCAACCAGTACGGAAAGCTAAACCTCACTGGCGGACAGTCGGCTGTTGCCAATAAAGGTCAGGCACCGGTACTCAAGATAGAAATCAAACCCCGCAATGCAGTGCACTGGGCATTACATTACCCGGCAATACTGCAGGCTGATGAAAACCTGTTGGCCAGCGCTGGTGGAAACCCGGCAGTAACAACCGCGGTCAACAAATCGCTGGGTGAACACAAATCCGGTAATCAGTACCAGGCCCTTGAAACAATAGACGCTATTGATCCCGGTAAAATGAATGACAGCATGCTGGTTTATCGGGCCAGTTTACGATTACATGCAGGGCGTGACGACACGGCCAGCAAAGATATAGACAAAGTTTTAGCGCGAACACCAGACAATGCCGATGCGCTTGCACTGGCCAGCATCATTGCCTTAGTACAAAACAGAAAGGACGATGCCAGCCAACTTGCAAAGCATGCCTACACCCTGGACCCGGAACGCATAAGCACCGCACTGGCATATAGCTACACATTACAGGCCAGTCTCAAACTGGACGAAGCGCGCGCAACCATTCGCAGACTGGCTGCCACCTATCCTGACAGCGACTTGTTACATAGCCGCCTCGCCGAGCTGGAGCTCATGCACGGCGATAGTCAGGCCGCACTGGTCGCTGCAAGACGTGCAGCTTCAATCAACCCGAGTCAGATACGTGCCCAGACAGTGCTTGGCTTTATTTACATGGCACGCATAGAACTGGATCTCGCTCGAGAGGCCTTCGACAAAGCACTGGCACTCGATTCCAGCGACCCACAGGCGCTCTTTGGTAGCGGCCTGCTACAGATCCGCCGCGGCAATCTTGCAAAAGGTCGTCGCAGTATCGAAATCGCAGCCAGCAATGATCCTAACAATGCAATTATTCGTAGCTACCTCGGCAAGGCTTATTTCGAGGAAAACCGCAACGGGGTTGCTCGTGACCAGTATGACATGGCCAAAAAGCTGGATCCGAATGATCCAACACCATGGTTATATGAAGCGATTCAAAAACAAACCGAGAACCGGCCGATTGAAGCGCTGCATGATCTGGAAAAATCTATCGAGCTTAATGATAATCGGGCTGTTTATCGTTCAAGCTTCTTGCTGGATGAAGATCGTTCGGTTCGTAGCGTCAACCTGGGCAATATTTATCGGGATATAGGTTTTGAACAATTAGCCAGAAATGAGGCCAGAAAATCATTGGAGAAAGATCCTGCAAATTACTCTGCACATCGGTTCCTGGCTGATATGTATCAGGGGCTGCCTCGACATGAGATTGCATCAACTAGTGAGTTACTGCAGGCGCAGCTATTACAACCCATTAACATTAATCCCGTGCAACCACAGATGGCAGAAGCTGGACTTGGAGCGGTAAGCTCACTCGGGAATACCAATTCTGGTTATAATGAAAATACCGCATTATTTGAGCGGAATGGTAATCAACTGGCGCTCAATGCAATGTATGGCAGTGATAATACCGATGTTGTAAATACCAACTTCTCCGGGATACAAGATGCTCTATCGTACAGTATTAGCACATATCGTTATAATACTGACGGCTACAGACTCAATAATGACCAGTACCATCGTGTGACCACATCGTTTATACAGTACGCTATAAATCCTAAACTAAATGCGCAGGTAGAATACAAGACACTCGAATTTAATAGCGGTGATGCCAAACAACGATTTGGAGAAGATAACTTTTTTTCCACATCTCGTGACGAGGTAGAACGTACTACCAAAAGATTAGGCCTTAATTACAAATACAACCCAGACACCACTTTCCTGTTTTCATACATCAACCAAGAAGGTGATTCAAGTAATTCATTCACGGATTTCTTTACATTCTTTTTAAATAACGATGATGACAGTGATCTATATGAGGGCCAAATCATCTATAAGGGATCTAACTATAATATTGTTTCTGGTTTTGGTTATACCGATCAAACAACACAAGAATTGTCCTTTGCTAAATTTGGATCAATAATCATCCCTTTTGTAGATGGCGAAGTAAAATTTAAACACAAAAATGCCTATATCTATGCACCTATAACCTTTAACAACAAACATACTGTAACACTAGGCCTAAGCTATGACTCTCTAGAACAGCGAAAAAACACAAAAAATCTTATCAGTCCTAAAATTGGGTATGTATACCAAAATGACGATCTGACAATTCGGGCTGCTGCCTTCAGATCACTAAAACGTCCATTTCTGCAAAACCAGACTATCGAGCAAACCCAGATAGCAGGATTTAACCAGTTCTTTGACGACACAAACGGAACCGAAGCAACCCGTTACGGCTTGGGGCTTGATAAAAAACTTAACGACCAGCTTTATATTGGTGCAGAAGTAACCTGGAGAGACATTACAAAAATTATCTTTGGTAACGGCGG
>DRJJ01000110.1 GCA_011052255.1 Gammaproteobacteria bacterium
AGTTGGGTCTCACCTTATGCAGCTAATATATATGCCTCAATCAAGCTGCAGCTGCTACTTGATGAAGGCGCGTACGGTATGCTTAGTCTTTTGATTGGCGTTGCGGTGTGTCGTGTTTTAAAAGAAGTGGGTATAGAAGGTGTGTCGCTAAAGTGGCCAAATGATATCTATGTGAATCGGGCCAAACTGGCGGGCGTATTAATAGAATATGCGGGCGAAGCAAATGGACCTGTTAGTACTATTATTGGAATGGGAATGAATATCAAAATGCCTGTGGATGCAGGTAAAAATATAGATCAGGCCTGGACTGATCTGGATAGTATCATTCCGGGAGTGGCGAGCCGACGTAATCAGCTATGTGCCAGCCTGGTGAATCATGTACTGCTGGTACTGGAAGAATGTGAGAGCGGGAATTCTGGTGAATTACTGGACGAATGGCGACAATATGACATGTTGTACGATCAGGATGTGGTGTTGCAGTTACCCAAACGTAAAATATGCGGCAGAGCCAGAGGTGTTAACATGCGCGGGCAGCTACTCATCGAGCAGGCAGAAGGCAAGCTGGCTGCCTATGTCAGTGGTGAAATCTCGGTACGGGTAAAAACGTGATCCTGTTACTGGACCTGGGTAATACGGCCCTGAAATGGTCGGTCAGTCATAAGCATGGGCTCAGTCAGCATGGTTGGATTGAACATAGTGACTTGCGTGTTACGGAACTCGAGGCATTATGGAAAGCGCTACCCAGACCGGACTGTGTGGCGATAGCCAGTGTGGGTAGCTCGTCGGCATATGAGCAGATTGAGGGGCTGGTTTACAAGCTCTGGAAGACGGATCTGCTACGTGTACAGACTTGTGCAGAGCACGGTGGTGTGCGTAATGCCTACCCGGCCTGTAATGATCTGGGGGTGGACCGTTGGGCGGCAATGATCGCAGCAAGGGACATGCTCACTGCTGCATTCTGTGTGATTGATTGCGGTACAGCCATTACCATTGATATGGTTGCTGCTGATGGTCAGCATCAGGGTGGTGTTATATTTCCGGGGCTGGCCATGATGCAGGATAGCCTGTTGAGCAAAACCCATTTACCAGTGGACAAGGTAGCTAAGATTGGACGACTGGCGATGGCGGACAATACGAGCGATGCGGTTGCTAATGGTGCCTGTTATGCATGTGTTGCTGCGATTGACCGGATTCTACAGGAGTATGTGCAGGGAACAGATGAGGAAGTATCCTGTGTGATTACCGGAGGCGATAGTGATCGGATCCGGTCGCTATTACAAAAAACATGTCTGCACGACCCTGATCTGGTATTGAAAGGCATGGAAGTGATTCTGAGGGGGATGCAGTGAGAAATAGAAGCGGATGAGAGCCTTGTTCCTGATGGCATTGTTGCTGAATGTCGCTTTTCTGTATTGGCAATATACACGTGAAACCGTTGTTGTCAGTTCACTGCCTGTTGTTGCGCCCGGTATAGAACAACTGCGGCTGGTGGATGAAGGTGTAGAATCCGAGCGCACTTTCGATAGTGCGACCAGGCAGAATCAGGCTGAGGTACCGGAAGAGCAGCAGGACGCGGATAGTCCAAAGCAGGATGTGGCTGAAGCCGAGCCGCTGAAACCGGCTCCACCCTGTCTGGTGGCAGGACCAATGGTAAAAAAACAGCTGGCTGAGCAGTTGTCTGGTCGAATAAGCAAGTCAACAGGGGCGGTTGTCACCAGCCGGCGGGTAGAAGTGCAAACTCAGCAATACTGGATTTATCTGGCCTCAGTCCCCAGCTTGTCTGAAGCGCAACGGTTGGCAGAAGGTTTGGCCGGGCACGGTCTGAAGGACTACCAGATACTGGCATCGCCAGGAAAAAAGAATGCCATTTCGCTTGGCCTGTTCAATGAAAAAGAGTCGGCCCAGCGGCGCTACGAGCAAATTCATGATATGGGCTATTCTCCACATATAGAGATTATCGAACGCATAGCCAAACGCTATGAGTTGCTGATACGGCCTGAGCAGGGAGAGTTGATGCAGCCAGCCCGGATCAGACCATTATTGCCCAAAGATCTGTCTATTGGTGTAAGAAGAGATGTATGCGAGTGAATGGGCCCTGGCTGCATTGCATGAATGACCCTAAACACATACAATACGCAGCCTGCATTTTCCGAAATGTATTGCTGGTGTAGCTCAGATGGTAGAGCAGCTGATTTGTAATCAGCCGGTCGTAGGTTCAAGTCCTATCACCAGCTCCATATTCCCGAGGTGTGTACATGGATGTGCGCATTACTCTATATTGCAATGCTTCCCTGATAGGCGGTGTTACTCAACTCGCTATTGATGCTTTCCAGCCGTCGAGTCATGCGTGCGATCTGGGCCCAGTCATGGCTTGCGATATCCTGAGTATGAGCGAGATGGTTACGTAGTGACTCCAGTTCCTTCATAACACGTTTGGCTGTGCGGCGTGAGTCAAAACCGAGAATTTCCAGTGTTTCCTGACGGTCGATCAGGATTTGGCCTTTGTCAGACAATTGCAGACACTCAAGCAGATTACTGTGTTGATTGCGGCGTTGCCGTTCAGCATGTATACCTTTTGCCTTGGCAAGGCGGCCATCGGAGACATGCTTGTGCCAGCTGTCACCAGGAAAATATTTCCTGATCAGGTTCAAGTAGGTCATTTCACTCAGAGTAATCATGCCAAATAACCACATCCTGACGATGGGTTTATTAATGTCATCACGGCAGATAACGCCGTTTATGTCCCCGATCTGTGACAAAAAACAGTATTCATGGCGTGTTAGTACATGTATAACTTCGGTCAGCCGGGCATCTCCCCGGATCACCTGGTCGGGTGCAAAATGCCGGATGTGCTCGCTGCATAGCTCGCCAGTGAGATCTTTACTGCGGATATAGCCTTCCACGGTACCGTTGATACGTAGACTGGCGACATCATACTGTTTCTTTTTCAGAGTCCGTTGGGCGAGTTTAGTTGGTGAGCCGGCATCAAAGGACAATAGCGTTTCGGCGATGTCACGGGCAGTGAAAATATCTGAAAACATGCGCCGCAATTGTGGGCCGGACAGGCCAATCATTGATGCCAGTTCAACCTGAGTCCCTGCGCTTTCGTCTGGCTCGATGTGGGCAGACTTGATTTTAGTAATACTCTTCGCGTATACCCGATGAGCCTGCTCCAGTAGTGACGGGTGCCCGTCGTCGAGAATTTCCAGCAGTGCGTTCATTTCCTCGAGGAATACCACTGCGAAACGCGGATCATGCTTGGTGATATCTCGGGCATTATCAATCAGATCGGCCAGTTTGATGGTTTTGGCTCGAGTGGATGCCTGGGCGAGGTGTTTCAGGTCAATTTCCTTGCGTACAGCCCGGTTTCCGTCACTGGGCAGACTGACATCGGTCAGGTCTTCGACCAGCTCGGCGACATTCTGGCCGAACTCCTGCTCGATATTATCAAGTGTGGCAGGGGTGTCCTCAACGGTATCATGCAGCCAGGCGGCTGCCAGTATCTCGGCATCATCTGTGACCTGCTGCAGTAATTTAACAATGGCCTCCAGATGGACATGATAGGGTTGATTACTGTATTTACGGCGGTGATTGATGCGTTGATGGGCCTTGGTGGCGTAGATACGGGCACGATCCACCAGGTTAGTCGCTGCTTCCTGCGTGTCTGCGTCGTTGTGGTTCATGTCTTACGCCTCATTCGGCCAGTGTACCGTGTTTCTTATTCGAATCCAGTGATTAGCTCAGTGTTCCAGCTTGAGAGCAAAATTTGCAGACGCTGAGATTTGCTGTTAAGGGTGAACTGAGGGCCATGAACACGATGTCGTTGTAAAGCGTGCATTTTATTGTATGAATCTGTTGACTTGGATCGGCGGCTCAAGCAAAATAGGCGGCTTGCATTGCGGAGGGGTTCCCGAGTGGTCAAAGGGATCAGACTGTAAATCTGACGGCTCAGCCTTCGGAGGTTCAAATCCTCCCCCCTCCACCAGATTTGCCATGCCGGGTATTTTTGGGGTGGCGGGTTAGCTTGAAAGTATTCGGCGGGTATGTGCTGCGAGTAGCGTGCAGGCGCATCGTTAATATGTGGTTTTAGCGGGTGTAGTTCAATGGTAGAACTTCAGCCTTCCAAGCTGACTATGTGGGTTCGATCCCCATCACCCGCTCCAGTTTGAAACGGGTTCAGGCTGAGGAAGGCCGTTGGGTGGTCAGGGTGAAGTGAATGACTAGTATGGGCTGGACCCATAGTGCTGGTAACCTGGCCCGGATTTTTTGCCCATATAGCTCAGCGGTAGAGCACTTCCTTGGTAAGGAAGAGGTCTCCGGTTCAAGTCCGGATATGGGCTCCAGTTTTTTTGGTAGTAATATTTTGGTTGTTTGGTTAACGAGTGTAACTCTGATTTGAGGGTAGCAGGATGTCCAAGGAAAAATTTGAACGTACGAAACCACATGTCAACGTGGGAACGATTGGTCACGTAGACCATGGCAAGACAACACTGACCGCC
>DRJJ01000111.1 GCA_011052255.1 Gammaproteobacteria bacterium
CACCTGTCCAGCGAGCTGGGCTTCTCCAGAGCGCACCGCAACCTGAATATCAACCGCATCGGCTTCGTAGCCAGCGAAATCACCAAGAATGCCGGTGTGGCCATCTGTGCACCGATTGCACCCTACACAGCCATGCGCCGCTCGGTGCGGGAAATGATCGAGCCGCACGGCGCCTTCATCGAAATCCACGTGGCGACGTCGCTGGAAGCGTGTGAAGCTCGTGACCGTAAAGGTCTATACGCTAGGGCACGTCGCGGCGAAATCCCGGAATTTACCGGTATCAGTGATCCTTACGAGATTCCCGAACAACCGGAATTACGCGTGGATACCGAGGGGCTGACGCCCATGGAGGCGGCGCAGGATATCTATCTCTACTTGTTGCGGGAAGGTTACCTGGATACGCCGGGCAGTCTGTCTGACGATTAGTATCCCCTGAGTGTAAAGGCATGAGGCCGAAAACGACCGCATAATTATAGTGTTAAGAATATGTTGGAGATAGTGCAGTGACAAACTTTAATAAAACCATCTGCGTAATCGGGCTTGGTTATATCGGTCTTCCCACCGCATCTTTGCTTGGAACGAAAGGTTATAAAGTCCACGGTGTCGATACGTCAAAACATGTCGTGGATACAATTAGCGAAGGCAGAATACATATCGTTGAGCCCGATCTTGATATTCTCGTGAAGTCTGCTGTTCAGTCAGGTAATTTAACGGCCGGCCTGGAACCCCGGAAGGCGGATGTATTCATTCTGGCAGTCCCCACCCCGTTCAAAGGGGATCATCAGCCAGATCTTTCCTATGTCGAAACAGCAACCCGGATGATTGCGCCTTATGTTGAAGCCGGTAATATCATTATCCTGGAATCGACGAGTCCGGTAGGAACGACAGAGGATATCGTCGCTCGAATCCTGAAGGATGCGGGGCATGATATTGACAAGGACGTGTTCGTTGCGCATTGCCCGGAACGCGTACTGCCTGGAAGGATACTGACAGAGCTTGTTGAAAACGACCGGATTGTCGGCGGTGTAAATAAAATTGCGACGGAAAAAGCAGTCGAGTTTTACAACACCTTTGTGCGTGGCAAGGTCCTGGTTACCGACTCCCGCACAGCCGAAATGGCCAAGCTTACCGAGAACTCTTTCCGCGACGTCAATATTGCATTTGCCAACGAGCTCTCCCTGATATGTGACCAGGAAAATATCAGTGTCTGGGAGTTGATCGCGCTCGCTAACCGCCATCCTCGAGTGAATATCCTGCAGCCGGGTCCAGGCGTAGGCGGTCACTGCATTGCTGTCGATCCCTGGTTTATTGTCGCTAGAGCACCCAAATTGTCCAGGCTCATACGAACCGCACGAGAGGTCAACGACTATAAGCCGGACTGGGTTGTCGACAAGGTCAAACGAAGTGCCAACAAATTCAAGCGACCCGTCATCGGGTGTCTGGGTCTTGCCTTTAAAGCAGACGTCGATGATCTTAGGGAGTCTCCGGCTGTTGACATCGTACGGGCCTTGATCAGCGAGGATATAGGTCAGGTGCTGATTGCCGAGCCAAACCTTCGCGAGCATGCGGAATTCGAGCTGAAGCCCTACGAGGATGTTGTATCCGCTGCTGATATCGTGCTGCTTCTTGTCGACCACAAAGAGTTTCGGGACCTCAGGGCTGAAAGCCTCAAGGAAAAGGTACTGATCGACACCCGGGGGGTGATCGTGTGACGTTACGTGTGCTTAGCGTTTTCGGTACTCGGCCCGAAGCCATTAAAATGGCGCCGGTCGTGCTGGGTCTCGCTAAACACCATAAAATAGTATCGAGGGTCTGTGTGACTGCGCAGCATCGCCAGATGCTGGATCAGGTGCTTGATCTGTTTGCAATCACTCCGGATTATGACCTCGATTTGATGACTGAGGGCCAGGATCTTTTCGATATTACGGCAAGGTCGCTGTTGGGTTTGCGGGAAACGCTAAGACGAGAGCGTCCGGACCTGGTTTTGGTTCATGGTGATACCACGACCTGTTTCACGGCAACGCTGGCAGCTTTTTATGAGGGTATACCGGTTGGCCACGTAGAAGCAGGTTTACGCACTGGCAATTTGAAGGCTCCGTTCCCGGAAGAGGCCAACCGTACGCTGGTAGGTCGATTAGCTTCGTACCATTTTGCACCAACGGACGGCGCCAGAAAAAACCTGTTGGCAGAAGCTGTTCCCGATAACAGGATTTGCGTGACAGGAAATACCGTAATTGATGCCTTGCTCATGGTTCGTGAGATGGTTGTGAGGTATCCAGAAAAATACTGGATCGAGAGCTTTGGGGAAGAAGTATACAATCATGTCGTTGACCGTGATCGAAAGCTGGTGTTGATAACGGGGCATCGGCGCGAAAACTTTGGCCAGGGATTTATCGATCTTTGTTCAGCCATTCGAGACCTGGCAGTTCGTCACCCGGATTGGGATATGGTCTATCCGGTACATCTTAATCCTAACGTGCAGAAACCTGTTTACGAGATCCTGGATGGGTATAAAAATATTTTTTTAATCAAGCCGCAGGACTATGCGCCATTCGTCTGGTTAATGAATCAATCGGATCTGGTTTTGACAGATTCTGGTGGCATCCAGGAAGAGGCGCCGTCACTTGGTAAGCCCGTGCTTGTTATGCGGGAAGTCACTGAGAGGCCCGAGGCAGTAGAGGCTGGCACAGTAGAACTCGTAGGTACTTCTCAAGAGAATATCATTGACTCTATTGAGCGCGTTTTACTGGATGAAGAAACCTATCTAAGTATGTCGCACGCACATAATCCCTACGGGGATGGTCAAGCGGTATCAAGAATACTGGATTTTATCAACGGTATGTCTGCAACATCCGAATTGTGTGCGTAACTGTTCAGGGGCGGGCTGTGGAGAGAATCCGACCCGATAGATATGACTGACAAGAAGAAAATTGCCGGCAATGTGGGATCGTCTGTTGTGCAGGTGGTTGTATCGGGTCTAACAGTTTTTTTGCTTTACCGATACCTGCTGGAAACGATTGGGCCCGACAAACTGGGTATATGGGCTCTGGTGCTGGCAGCTAGTTCGACCGTTCAGGCAGCCAACCTGGGAATGACCGGCAGCGTTATCAAGTACATCGCGGACTACGATGCCCTCGGCGATACCAGCAAGATTGCCCTGGCGGTACAAACGGCAGCGGTATCGATCGGTGTATTCAGTCTCGTATTTGTGCTGATCCTGTTTCCCGCCGCGAACTACTATTTCCAGTTCTCGCTGGACGATGCGGGATATAGAGAAGCGGTAGAGATATTGCCGCAGGCGTTGCTGGCCTTCTGGATTTACATGGTGGCCGGAATCTACCAGAGCGCCTTGTATGGTTGCCAGCTGATCGCGCACAGGAACGCAATCCTGATGATCGACTCAGTAATGTACATGCTTATGAGTTTTGTGCTTGCGCCGATTTACGGTCTTCCAGGGCTGGCCTGGGCAAGGGTAGTGCAAAACCTGGTTACCTATCTGTTGAGTGCCTCCCTGATGAAAAGGCATATCAGGCAGGTTCCATTGCTGCCGCGTGCCTGGAGGAAGGGACTATTTAAGGAGATGTTTGGTTACGCGGTCAATTTCCAGATCATTGCGATACTCGTCATGCTGCTGGATCCCGTGACTAAGGGCTTTTTAAGTCGATACGGTAATATCTCCATGGTGGCCTACTACGAGATGGCACGAAAACTGGTCCAGTTATTCCGCGGGATTCTGGCCAATGCCAACCAGGTACTGGTGCCTTCCTACGCGCGTTTCAAGCAGCTGGACGAAGCCAGGATTGCAGGAGCGTATCGCCTCTCCTACGGCGTGGTGTTTTACTTCGCCGTGCCGGGCTTCTGTTTGATGGCCGTGGCAGCGCCCCTGGTCTCGGAACTTTGGGTCGGCCACTATGAGCCGGTATTCGTGGCCGCGGTAGTGCTGCTGTGCATCGGCTGGCTGATCAATACGCTCGGTGTTCCAGCCTACCATGCGGGTATGGGGACAGGGCACATGAAGGATAACGTGGTTGCGCATGTGCTGATGACGCTCGCGAATATTGCGCTCATTCTTCTCATTGGTCGACTGTGGCAGGGTCTGGGGGTTATCGTCGCCTGGGTGCTGGCCTTGTCACTGGGCGGATTGTTGTTGATATCCCTTTATCATTACAGAAATTCGCTTGCGCTTAGGGACGTTATACCCGGTCCCAGTCGTGCACTGGCGGCGCTGTGCCTTGCCGGTGTGGTGGTAGGCTATGTGGTGTGGTACAAGCTGTCTGAATTCATCGTCGGTGGCGGGTGGCAAGTGTTCGCGGGCTTATTTACACAAAGTGTCGTAGATGCGGTTATGATCCTGGCCTTTGGTATGTTGGTGGTGGTTCCGATGTGGAAGCACCCGGTTCGCAGGCAGCTGATGACCCTGCTGAGAGGGGCTGGCTGAGAGTAACGGGTCTCCCAGCCTGGTGGATAAATTGAATGAGTAATAGCAACCTATGATAAAGACAGCAATCAAGTGCGTGGCCAGGAAACTGGGCTATGTCATTTCTGCCTATGATGCCAAGCGGGATCCGCTCGCTATCAGGCGCTCTCTGTTCAATCGGCTTGATGTCGACCTGGTATTCGATGTCGGTGCTAATGCGGGACAATTCGCCATGCACTTGAGGGAAGCTGGTTATGACCGTGGCATTGTGTCATTCGAACCGATGTCTGCAGCTTTCGAGCAGCTGGACGTGGCCGCACGGCAGGACCAGCGCTGGATGATCAGGCAGTGTGCCCTGGGTGCCGAAGAAAGCACTTCCGAAATCAATATCGCCGGAAACTCGTGGAGTAGTTCGCTGCTGGGTATGACGGAGGCACACACTAGCGCAGCACCGGAGTCTGCCTACGTGGACAAGGAAGTGATCAAAGTGGATACGCTGGATTCGCTGTACCTGGAATATGCGAATGAGAACAGTCGCCCGTTTCTGAAGATTGATACGCAGGGCTACACTCAGCAGGTGCTGGATGGTGCGCAGGAATCGCTGGGAAAAATGCAGGGTGTCCTGGTTGAAATGTCGCTGGTAGAGCTGTACGTGAACGAGCCGTTGATCGGCGAGGTCGTCACGACGCTATATAACTGCGGCTTCGTGCTGATCTCGGTGGAGCCTGAGTTCTTCGATCCAAATACAGGGCAGTTGCTGCAGGTGAATGGGCTGTTTGCACGTGCCTAGTTACGGGTCTGTCAGACTGTCCGGGGCGCCTTACACCGGGGCAATAGTGTTGCGATGAACGTATATGTGGTAGTAGTTGTATTTCTGGCCCTGCTCGGTTTCCTCGCTCTGAAGCCCTGGTTGAAGGTTCTGGTGGCGTTCATCGTCATGAGCAACTGCTTTGATTTGGCGCCGCAGATCGTATACGGCAAGCTGGTGTGGGATTATGGCGCCCTGTTGCTGTTGATCGCAGCGGGGCAGTTGATGTTTCAGCGAAAGACGGCTGTGGTAGGGAAACGCACAGCCGTGCTGTACCTGTTGGCAGCTTTTACCATCTGGCTCGTGTTTAGCCTTGTCTATTCTCTAGTTATATACGGTTACCCGGTCGGCGATACCCTGAAAACATCGCGGTACTGGATAATCGGTTACCTGTCCATATTTATTTTTCTCAGGCTGTACATGGTAGACGGTGAAGCGCTGAATAAGATAGTGCGTTGGCTGTATGTCATCCCCTACGTTCTGCTTATCGTAGCCGTCATTCAGTTAGTGACCGGTTACCAGTGGCTGTTCGGTCTGTTCCAGCCATACGCAGGGACGATACGCTACCTACCGATATTCCTGCCCGTTGTGCTGCTGCTGACTTGGGTTATCATGGCGCGGTTCCTGGCTGGCGAAAAGGTGAAGATACACGCGTTTGTCTATGGCGGGTTGGCTCTAGTCGTGACGGCCTTGACCTATACGCGAGGTATCTATATTGCGGTTATCCTGACTTTTCTGCTAATGGTAACCCTGCTGGCTCTAGGCAAGCGGATAAAGGCGAGCAAAACTTCGGTGTTTGGCTTTGTAGCCGTCATCCTCGTGGTAGGCTTGGTGTCCGGTGGACTGGCAGACCGGGTGATCGGCCGGGTGGCTAGCGGACTGGATATCCTGTTTTCCGACAAAGCCGCCAGCAGTAAGGTGGACGTGGATACCTTTACCGGCCGACTGAAGCTGGTACAGGAACGGTTCAGTATGGTCTCCAAGCACAATCCCGTAGTGGGTTACGGTTTTTTACATGAGAACAATATTCCGCATAGCATGCTGAACAAGATGGAATACGGTTCGATCGATTACTCGCCAGAGATGGTCGAGAAGTACAAGTACGGTACCCCATACAAGCTGACGTTATACAGTGCGGATATAGCTTGGGGAAACCTCGTGCTGGTGAGCGGATTCGTGGGGTTCTTCATTTTTCTGGCCTTTATAGTCGTTTTCGTTCTGAGCTTTCGTGGGTGGCGCTACAGTTCGAGTCCGGACTATTACTTGCGGCTGGCATTCTACCTGCAGACTATAACCCTGTTGCTGCTCATGTTTAACGGCAATACCTTCACCTATCATATCCAGTTTCCCGCATTCATGCTGGCAGGGTATGTCTACCTGAGCATGGTGAAGAGCGACACTGCGGAAACTGCTAAAGTTCTTCAATCCCGGAAAGAAAGCTATCCATGCCTGCGAAAATCTCGATCATAACGCCATCGTTTAATCAGTGCTCATTCATTGAGCAGACCATACGCTCCGTGCTGGAGCAGAATTACCCGAACACGGAACATATTGTCATCGATGGCGGATCGACGGATGGCACCGTCGAAGTGTTGAAAAAGTATCCGCACCTGGTCTGGGTATCGGAAAAGGACAAAGGCCAGGCCGACGCCCTGAGGAAAGGGTTCGAGCTCGTCACGGGTGATATCGTGGGCTGGGTTAACTCGGATGATTACTACGAGCAGCAGGTATTCGGCAGGGTGACTGAAATCTTCGAGGATCCTGAGACAATGTGGCTGGTCGGTAATCTCAGTCTCGTATTCGATGACGGGCAAATAGTGCCGGACCGAAGCCCGGAGATAACGCGGCAGCGCCTGTGGCAGAATCCGGATATCATCCGGCAGCAGTCGACGTTCTTCCGTAAGGACTTCCTGTTGCGTGCGGGTGGCTGGAACCCGGAGTTTCACCTGATAATGGACTATGACCTGTGGCTGCGCCTGGCCAGCCTGGCGGAACCGAAAAGGTTGGATGCCAACCTAGCCTATTTCCGGATGCACAGTGAACAGAAGACATCACTGGATAACTACCTGGAGCAGGGCAGGGAAATCGACAGGATCCTAAAACGCGAGGGCGCACCCCTGCGTATGCGGGTGGCTGTGCGTACAAAAAAACGCTGGATTTGGTTGAAAGGCCATATCAAGGCTTTCTGCATGGACAGGGGACTGATCAGCGGCAAGTACCGGAACAGGCCGGTGCGACTGAAGTCCAGGGAGATGAAATGAAGATTATTCACCTGGTGTGGTCTCTGGAGTGCGGCGGTTCGGAGGCCATGCTGGTGGATATCGCCAACGAGCAGTCGCGTAGTGACGACGTGGTGGTAGTGATCGGCAATGACCGATTGGACCTGGCGACACTTTCCCGTTTTGATCGAGGCGTTACCTTGAAGTGCCTGGGGCGGCCGCAAGGCAGTCGGAATCCCTGGTACATTTTCAAGCTGTACGCGATGTTGCGTGGTCTGGCACCGGACATTATCCATGCGCACCAGGAAAGCGCTATCAGGGTGCTTAAAATGCTGCCTTACCCGAGGGTGCACACAGTCCACAATACCGGGATCGAGCTGACGGCCGAGAGAAAGCACTACGATGCGATCTACGCGATTTCAGAAACCGTCCAGAATGATTTGACGCGTCGTTACCCGGATGCTCATCCTGTGCTGATACCCAACGGTATCTCGTGTTCGAATATTGCCACCAAGTCGTCCTATGGTGGCCGGTCATTTCGTATCGTGCAAGTCAGCCGCCTTGATCATGTCCAGAAGGGCCAGGATGTCCTGCTGAAGGCGCTTGCCAAGGTTATTGAGAAGACAGGACCGGGCGCTGTAACGATCGACTTCATTGGAACTGGTACATCGCGGGAGTACTTGCTCGATGTGGCCAGGGAGTCCG
>DRJJ01000112.1 GCA_011052255.1 Gammaproteobacteria bacterium
ACGTTCCTTATTGAAGCTCTCTTTCAGATCCGCATTTTCCTCCAGGGCGTTAATTTCAGCGAGTGATCTAGCCGATAATATGCTCCGCTGGTGCTCGATAAAATCCAGAACAGCTGAAGTGATACCGTTGTTTGCCGCCTGAAGAGGCAGTGCAACAGCAACGAGATCCTGGTTATTTTTTGCAAACCGTTTTCCCGTCATAACCGCAGTAGCCGACAGCACAATGATTGCACTAATACCAACCAGAAGAAGTATGACAAGCAGATTTTTGGTGGAAATTTTTTTCATTTTAAACTGGTTATTTTTTCAGGTCAGCCCAGTCAAACGGGACATATTTTCCAGCGCGGATTATAGTAGGCCAGACTTTATGACTGCCTTGATGTTCACGCGCACTGTAGCGTAAAGTCTCTCCAATCCCTACATCCAGTTTGCTTATACTTAACAAACCATCAATTACGCTCTCACGAGTCAGTTCTGGTTTGGCCTTTTTAAGCCCTTCGACAAAAATTCTTGCAACAATATAACCTTCGAGTGAAACAAAACCCGGCGCCATATCAGGTGCATATTTTTTCATCGCCTGCCTGTAGGCAACCACACCTGGATGCTTCGATTTAAAATCCGGTACCACCTGCGTGACAATAACACCCTCGCCTATCTTCCCGAGCGCCTTGGCCAGAGCCACGCTCCCGACAAACGACACGTTCAGAAACAGGGTATCAGGAAAGTCCTCTCGTGCGAGCTTGATGAATGCTGCACACGGTGCATAAGCGCCAACCATAATCACAGCCCTGGGCTCGACCTTTGCATCAAGAATAATACTTAGTGCTTCTTCAACGTTCAGGGTATTACGTGTATATCGACCGTGTGCCAGTTTTTCTGTGTCAGAAAAACCCATGCTCTTTAACGCCCTGATTGCGCCCTTGTAACCTGCATCACCGTAACCGTCATTTTGTGTAAAAAAGGCGATTTCCTCTGGTTTAATACCGGCACTCAGTAAACCTTTTATCATTGCAGCCGTTTCTTCGGCATAGCTTGCACGGTAATTAATGATGTAACGATCAGGAGGAGTCTGTCGTAAAACACCCGCACCGGTGAATGCGCCAAAAAGCAGAGTCTTTTCCTCATTCGCAATCGGCACAGTCACAATGGCGGTGGGTGTGCCCACGTTTCCGACTACCGAGATAACCTTATGCTCATCAATTAGCTTGCGCATGTTGGGTGCCGCTTTTGATGGCTCATAACCATCATCTATCGCAATCAGTTCCAGTGGCCTGCCATTCACCCCGCCCTGCGCATTGATCTCACTAAAATAGGCCTCGACGCCTGCTTTCATGCCCTGCCCGAGAGCACGGGCCGGACCAGACAATACGGTAGTCATGCCAATCTTGATTTCAGTACCCGCAACGGATTCAATACTTGATGCCCCGAATACCAGTACAAACAGCATGGCTGTAAATAACCCTGGCGTACGATTTTTATGCAGGTATTTTTGTGAATACATAGGTTCCCTCCTTCAGACTCTTGCTTCGACTGCAAAGCACATAGCTCAAATTGAACTATCAGCCCTCCCGCAGCAACCTGTGCTAATACCCAAACCCTGGACGCTGGAATACTGGAGAATAGTTATATAAGGCTTGCAGTTTTTAGTATGTATTTAATTAACACTGAGGGTAACACCCCGTGTCACGTCTTGTCTCCCTCAGACCAGATATTGCTGACGTTGCTACCATTAATTCTGATCTTCAGCCATGTCCATCATACCTGCTTTAGCTTCAATTCCAGTTTATCCAGATAGTGCAGTGCGGAATCAAAGTCGTAATCCCCAATGGCTCTGGTTAACGAATCCAGAGCTACCGTAAACTGACCACCGGCATGCTGCTGCAAATTCTCAACTATCTCCGTAGCGTCGGCATCGTCATCCTCCAGCAATGATCGTAGCTTTGTGAGCATGGGAAGCATCTCATCCAGATCCGGCGCAGTCGTATTCTGCCCCGTTACCTGCGCTTTCTGCTCAAGTTTAGCAAGCACTTCAAGAATGGGTGCCAATTCCCTGCGCACGGCTGCCAGCTCATCATCGGTGTTTTCCTGCCCGGTCTTGATCGCCGCCTCCAGTTCGCGCGCCGCTTTCTCCAGCTTGTCCGCGCCGACATTACCGCACACACCTTTAAGCGTATGCGCAAGGCGCTCGGCGGTCTGCCGATCACCATCAGCCAGAGCCTGTTTAATCTGCTCGAGAGCATCGGCCTGGCTATCACGAAACTTAATTAAAATATTTCGGTAAAGCTTGCTGTTATTACCCACACGTGCCAGACCAGTTTTAGTGTCGATGCCCGGTAGTTCCGGTAGCGTTACTTCAGGCCTTGCCGTTTGTGATTGCGGAACAAAATCCTGGCGTTGCTGTTCAGGTACCTTGACCCATTTACCCAGCACCACGAATAGCTCCTTGATATCGATCGGCTTGACTACGTGATCGTTCATACCAGCGGCCAGACAACGATCCCGGTCACCGGCCATCGCATTGGCTGTCATCGCTATGATTGGCAATTCTTTATATTGCGACAGCTTGCGAATCTCAACCGTTGCCGTAATACCGTCCATTACTGGCATCTGCATATCCATTAACACACCATCAAAGGTTTCTTTTGCCAGCATGTCCAGAGCCTCCTGACCGTGATTGGCAATGCTCACCCGGGTACCGGCACCTTCAAGAATTTCCTGCGCTACCTGCTGATTAATTTCATTGTCTTCGACCAGCAGCAGATGAGCGCCGATGACCTGTTCAGGTAGCTGCGGCATGCCATGGTCAGAAGCGGTTCCACCACTCTGCACTTCTTTACCAAACGTTTGCATAATGGTATCAAACAGAGTCGATTCATTGACCGGTTTAATCAGGTAACCATCAAGGCCCAGCCTCTCTGACTGGTGCAGCAGATCCTCACGGCCGTATGCAGAGACCATGATAATATGGGGAGGGTTATTGTCGAGCTTAGGGTCTTCCTTGATCCGCTTGCTGGCCTCCAGCCCGGTCATACCCGGCATATTCCAGTCCATCAGTACCAGACTATATGGTTGATCAGCAGCTGCCTGCTCCAGTGCGCTGATGGCCTCGGCTCCTGACGGAACCTCGTCACTCGAGAGACCGAACTGCTGCAGCTGACGGGTCAGGATTTCCCGGGCGGTGGGATTGTCATCCACCACCAGAACGCGCATACCTTTAAGGTCCGGAGCGGCCGTGAGCTCTGGACGGGCCGGCAAGTGTTCGGCCAGACCCATGCGTACCGTAAACCAGAAGGTAGAACCTTCGCCGGGAGTGGATTCCACACCAATCTCACCACCCATCATCTCGGTCAGTTTTTTGGAAATTGTCAGACCCAGACCGGTCCCGCCATACTTGCGGGTGGTGGAGCCATCCGCCTGTGAAAATGACTGGAATAATTTACCCTTTTGCTCTTCGGTCAGACCAATACCCGTATCCTGTACTTCAAAACGTAACATGACAGCGTCATCCAGCTCCGACGCCTGCGTAATCTTTAGTGTAATACTTCCATGCTCAGTGAACTTGACCGCATTATTGGCCAGATTGATCAACACCTGACCAAGACGTAACGGATCACCAACCAGTCCCATCGGAACCTCTGTTGCCATATCGACCAGAAACTCCAGATCCTTCTCAGAAGTTTTAACTGAAATCATACTGGCCAGGCTTTCCAGGGTTTCCGCCAGATCAAATTCAATCGCCTCCATATCCAGCTTACCCGCCTCGATTTTGGAGAAATCCAGAATGTCATTGATAATACCAAGCAGGGACTGTGCAGAACTGTGGATTTTCTTTAGATAATCTTTCTGGCGCAGTGTTAACTCGGTATTCAACGCCAGATGGGACAATCCGATAATCGCATTCATGGGTGTGCGTATTTCATGACTCATATTGGCAAGGAAGTCAGACTTGGATTGACTGGCCTCTCTGGCTACTTCCGTGGCCTGCTCCAGTTCCTGCTGCATACTCAACAGGTCAGTGATTTCCGTTGCTACACCACCCAACGCAAAAACCTTGCCTGACGGATCTGAAACGGGAAACTTAAATGATCGATAAGCACGGGTCGTACCATCATCCTGCGGCAAATGCTCTTCACTCTGTAGCGGACTACAGCTGTCTGCTACCTCGCGGTCTTTGGCGGAAAACTCTCTGGCTATGTCAGCAGGAAGAATATCAAAGTCTGTCGCGCCGATCGCACGTTCCGCAGCGATACCTGCCAGCTCGCTCCATACACGGTTGACCATCAGATATCGACCATCCAGGTCTTTTAGATAAATAGCCGTAGGTGAATGATCGAGTACAGCATGTATGAGTTGCTGGCTTTCGGCCAGCTTATGTGTGCGTTCTTCTACTCGCCTTTCCAGTCCGGCATTAAGGCGCCGAACCTCTCGCTCACTCTTTTTACGACGCCGGACATTCTGGGCCAGCACGATGACTACCGCCGTCAGCATCAAAATAAAGAATGAAGCGACCCAGACCAGCATAGGGTTAGTGCTGTATATAGATTGAGGCTGATTAAAGATCTGCGCGTCAGCCGGAAGATTGGCTGAGTTCAAGCCATGCCTGATTAGCGCATCATAATCGAATACATCAACATGAGGTGCTTCCTGCCAGCGTGGTATCCCTTTTGTACTGCCAGACTGTATTATCTGTATGGCCAGTTTGGCAGCCATTTCACCCTGAACGAATCCACTTGCAATGCGCCCTCCTACTATGCCAAGGCCGGGCCTGAAACCCCATGTAACATAGACCGGCGCCGGACTATTATCCGCCACCAGCATGTTGCTTTTTTTCAGCGAGATTACCTGGCCTTCACTAATGCGTACATATATAAGGTATATGACTATGGCGTTTTTCGATAGGCCCTGTAGACGTGCGGTCAGTTCTGCAGGTGGCAAACCTTCCAGGTAATGGAAGTTAAGTCGCCCTTTGTATAGAGTCTCTGCGGCACGCGCCTTGTCCAGCATTGCGGCACTGCTATTGGATTTGTCTGCAACAAAGTAAACATCGCGGGCATCTTCCTGCAAACCCAACGCGACATCCAGCGTGTCTTTTACCCTGAGATTTTCTGTGTAACCAAAAACATTCGTATAACCTTCGGTGCGTGCTGGTTCCAGCTTGTTAATGCCGCTGAAAACCAGCGTAACGCCAGGGAAAATTTCATCACGATATTTGAGCATGAAATCCAGTGCGTTGTCATCGGTCGATATGAGAATATCAAAACGTTCGTTCTGATATTTTATCTTTAGCAGAGCCGCGTAGGCCTGCAGATAATCTTTAGTAAAATGACGTTTGGTATCCAGGTGTTCAATGACCAGATCGACATCACCTTCAGGGTCGATTACTGACTGCACGCCACGCATCACATTATCAGACCAGAAAAAGCCCGGATGGTAGCTATTGAGCACAAACACACGCTTTTTTGCGACTGGGACAATATTGGCTACACCGTTCATGACGCTGGTACGGTCATGTTCAGGCTGCCGATCAGGTACGGATGAAGTCTGCCAGAATACCAGCGCCGCGGTTAGTACAGCAATAATATAAACTACCGCTAGCCATCCTCTGGTTTTCCGTTTGCTATCGTTAAACCATGCCAGTGCAATGAAGCCCGTTCCCAGTACGATGAATCCAAATGCCGTATGAATGGCCATGCGGGTCAAGTGACCCCATCCATAAGCCGTCTCTGCACCGGCAAGATAACCGGCAAAAGCGACGAGACCCAAACTGATGATAATAGCGCCCATAATTCCGGTCGAGGCCGATGTACTGGTTAGCCGGCCCCGCAACAAGCTAAGCAGCACGGTCAGACCCGTCAAACTAAAACACAGGGCCGTATTAGGTGCCATTCGACCGGGATGTGAAGTGGCGACCTGGATATAGTGCTCCATGAATAACTGGTCGATATGCAGATCCGGGCCAAAGATGTACTCCACCAGCGTGAGCATACCCACAAGAAATACGGCAAAGCCGGTTACGAAGGCAAATCGTGCCCAGGACCAGATCAGGCCCAACAAGGCCATGCCGCCCAGGGCAAAGCCGAGCGCCGTGTTGTATTGCATGGGTACGAAAGCCGGGTTAACCTGAATGAGCGCTGGTTCATGCAGATACCAGCCCAGCAGGACAATGCCACCTAGCAAGAGTGATATCAAGCCGGAAAGGTTTGCGGTACGTAAGGCCCATGGCATTTCAGTTATCTGTTTAAGCATCGTTATAACCTGACTGGATAGTGAATTGCAGAATAACAGATCATGAATGATCAGACCAAGTAACCAGCGATCAAAACAGACTCAATAAAGACACAGGCTATTTATTAAAACACACTGACGCGCTCAAACACCCAGAATGAAGAAATGCCACCAATTGAATAGACCATTGCGGTTTCAGCCCGATCCAGCAGCTGTTGATATTTCAGTTTATGCAGCATCCAGCCTATCAACACCACGCTGACAACAAACATAAGCTGCCCCAGCTCAACACCGACGTTGAAGAACACCAACGCCAGCGGAATGGCTTGTTGCGGCAAACCGACTTCGGCAAGCGCACCCGCAAAACCAAAACCATGCAGTAAACCGAATATGAAAGCCACCATCCATGGCCAGCGTGACGCCGCCCCGGGTCGACCGTTCTTTCCGTGCACAATTTCCATTGCCAAAAACAAGATGCTAAGCGCTATAACCGCTTCGACTGGTTGCTGTGGCACATACACGAAACCCAATGTCGCTGCGGCCAGCGTAATACTATGTGCGAGTGTAAAGGCCGTGATAGTCCACAGCAGTCGTCGCATATTGTTTACGATGAGTAACAGCGCAAATACAAATAATAGATGGTCAGCACCCTGCAGAATGTGGGTAATACCTAACCATGTATAAGTCGCCATAATTTGCTGACTAGATGCCTCGGCAGGCACCTGAAATGTACTATTTGAGGGCGTAAGTAATACCGACTGTGAAGTGCCGTTAATGAACTCCAGTCTCACCAGAACATCAGTGTTGGTCATCTCCAGACCTGAAACAGAAATAGTCTGTTCCAGCAGCCCCTGGTCACAAGCCACAATCCATCGCTGAATA
>DRJJ01000113.1 GCA_011052255.1 Gammaproteobacteria bacterium
CCTTGCTTACGCACATGGTAAATCGTGTGTATGAGTATCCACACCATAAACCTCATCAGAAATTCCGGCACCAGGGTATAAATATAGATTGCTACAAATGCATTCAGTATGGCCGTAACCAACAGGATTGTTGCCGTGTTAACATCAGCATTGATCAGTACAATTGCCATCACAGAAGACAGCACCATAAACAGCGCATTAAGTACATTGTTGCCTGCAATAACACGAGATAGATGCGATGGATCACTACGCTGCTGAACCAAAGCAAACAACGGTACGATATAGAATCCGCCAAAAATTCCAATCAAACTGATGTCTGCCAAAATCCTGAAGCTGTATGGCTGTTTCAGAAATTCTGTTGCATTCATCAAGGTCGCTGCAATGATTTCCGGTTTGGCAAAGAATAAATCAATACCAAATATTGTCAGTCCGATGGAGCCAAACGGGACCAGCCCTATTTCCAGTTTTTGTCCGGACAGAACATTACACAACATCGAGCCAATACCGATACCTATCATAAAGAAGGCCAGCAACATGGTAACAACCTGCTCATCACCTGCCAGGAACTCCCTTGTATAACCTGGCAGTTGAACCAGGTAGGTAGCACCCAGAAACCAGAACCAGGATATCCCGAGAACTGAAAGGAAAACCGTTCTGTTCTTTTTAATAAATCTGATGTTACGACCGGTCTCGCTGAAGATGTTCCAGTTTATTTTCAGGCCGGAGTCTACCGATGGCGTGTGTGGAATACCAAGGCTGGACAGGTAACCGATTACAGCTATCACCACCAGTGTAATACCCACATAGATTCGTCCCTGATCACCGGCTATGAGATTACCTCCCAGTATGGTACCGGCCAGTATCGCGACAAAGGTACCCGATTGAACCAGGGCATTGCCACCAACCAGTTCGTTTGCTTTCAGATGTTGCGGTATATAGCTGTATTTAGCCGGGCCAAAGAATGTCGACTGTGTACCCATTAGAAACAACAGGCCAATCATCATATACAGGTTGCCGTATACAAATGCAACCGCTGCCAGCGCCATGATCACTATCTCCAGTAACTTGATCAGGCGTATGGCATGGGATTTTTCGGTTCGGTCTATCCACTGCCCGGCCGTGGCCGACACCAGGAAAAAAGGAAGTATAAAAAGCCCTGCGCTGAGGTTGGTCAGGGTATTGGCATTAATATCGCTAAACTGTGCACCCTGATATGCGATCATGATAATTAATGCATTCTTAAATACGTTATCGTTGAATGCTCCAAGAAACTGAGTGATAAAAAATGGCATGAATCGGCGCTGACCGAGTAAAGCAAACTGGTTATTGGACTTCATGTTGAGTGCGCTCTCTTAATTCTGGTTCCAGTTAAACAGCCGGCGCTGCTTGATTATATCGGCCACCTCTTCGTGCACCATATCTTCCCACCCGGGTTCATTGGTGCGTATTTTTTTCAATACATCATGAGAATAGATCGATAAATATTCCTTGTTAATACCATTCAGAGGCTTGACGTACTGGTTTTCAAGCAAATAGTCGAACAAGTGCTGCAGGTTTCTTGCCACTTTCAGTTGCTCGATACCGGTTAGCTCTCCGGTATTATTGTCCAGTTCCGGACATACATACAATCTCAAATCATGTTTAAACATACGACCAAATGATTCCAGAATACCGCCAGGGAGAGTTTCATAATATTCCTCGTTAAAGATCTGCCGCAGAGACGGCAAACCCATTGCAATAGCGACAGGCATTTTGGTATAGCGAAACAGGTATTGCGCCAGCCGGTAATATTCTCCGTAATTTGATATCAGCACATTTTTGCCTAATGCACAAAGAATATCAGCCCGATTAAGAAAATCCTGCACATCAATTTCGCCACCATCAGTTTCTGACAGGTCGTTGAGTGTCATTTCGGATAGCACAACCAGCTGCTTGGGATCAATACCCGTATCCTGGATAAAGGCGGCCTGCGCACGATCCTGTAATTCGATGGTTAATTTGGTAGGTGGCCTGAAACGGCTGCGCTCGATCAAGACCGCCTTTTTCCACAACGAATCGGATACCTGCGTCACCTTTCCATCTGCCAGAAAGATGGTTGCACTGCCCAGATCATACTGGATCAGGCGCAAGGCCATTAATCTGTTATCCACCTCGCTGAAGGCTGGCCCGGAGAAGTCGATCAAATCTATTGATAACAATTCCGGATATAACTGATCCATCAATGATTTCAGTAGCTGTTCGGCATCCTGGTGTAAATGCAGCGCACCATAGATGAGGTTCACACCCAACATGCCCAACGTCTCCTGATCGCGCACATGGTTTTTGCCACTCAGATTTACGTGCATGATGATGTCTGAAGGCTCTTCATGAGGTTTTGCCTGAAAACGGATACCCAGCCAACCGTGTCCATCGGTCTTGTGGGTATAACTGCGTGCCGCCACGGTATTGGCAAATGCAAAAAAAGTGCTTCTGTCGCCGCGACTTTCATTCAGGCGCTCAAGCACCAGAGAATATTCTGTATCAAGCATGGACTGGCAGCGTGCACGACTGACGTATCGTGCTGCGCCGCCGTATATCGCATCGCTGACTTTCATGTCGTAGGCCGACATGGCCTTGGCTATCGTTCCAGCTGCGCCACCTGCTCTGAAGAACCAGCGCGCTGTTTCCTGCCCTGCACCAATCTCCGCTATGGTTCCATAATTGGCCAGCTCAAGGTTTATAGCCAGTGCCTTTTGGTGGGTATCCAGTTTCTCTCTTGCCATATTCGTGCTCCCGATGTTACTTCAGACAACTACTCCCTGCTTTAGCCACGATCTACTGTACTTGATTGGGTGTCAGACTGGCTTTCGTTGTTTCTGGCAGCCTTATCCTGCCGGACAAATAGCGCCCCGCTTACTATCATCAGTGCTATGCCGATTACAATCAGGGTGAGCCCCTGCCCTGGATAACGTATCGCTTCCGGGATAAACGGTACATCCAGTTTCATGTAGTCAATTATCCCGATCAATGCGATGGCTGTGCCCGTTAGGTCAAGCAAAATTTTCAGGGGCGAGGGTCTTATTGATTTTTTTTTCATTTTTTATTCCCTTTTTTCTTCTACGTGACACCAGGATGTCCAGGTATGTCCTGAGACTATCGTATCAGATAATCGTATGGAAACCGCAACTTAAGTTTGTTCTGACCAGACCGTAGCGGATTAATCATATGATGCCAGCTGCACTGGCTGACGCCGCGCACCCCAGGTACCCGGGTTTTCTTCAAACACGCCCGCAACGTGTGTGCCACAATGTTTGCAGCAGGCATTGCTATCGAGGTGCCATTCTGTCATCACGTACCAGTCACGACCGATCAGTTTTTCACCACAATGGTGACAATAGGTACTCTCGCCATCTTCATCATGCACATTACCTGTAAAGGCGTAATGTATACCATTTGCCAAAGCGATCATGCGTGCCCGTGATAGTGTTTCAGGTGGGGTTGCCGGTACATCACGCATCTTCCAGTCTGGATGAAAAGCAGAAAAATGTATGGGTACGTCTGCACCAAGATGGTCTGTTACCCAGCGGGTCATCGCATCCAGTTCTTCCCCAGAATCATTTTTGCCCGGTATGAGCAAGGTGGTAATCTCCAGCCATGTATCAGTTTCATGTTTGATGTATTCCAGGGTATCGAGCACCGGCTGCATATGAGCGCCGGTCAGTTTCCAGTAAAACTTCTCGGTGAATGCCTTGAGGTCAACATTGAC
>DRJJ01000114.1 GCA_011052255.1 Gammaproteobacteria bacterium
CTTTGGACACCGGTGCCGGTAACGGACCAGAGTTGCCGATGCAGGTAGCACAGCCGTAGCCGACTACATGGAAGCCCAGTTGCTCCAGGTCGGTCATTAGCCCCGCCTGATTCAGGTATTCGGTGACCACACGTGATCCGGGTGCGAGTGAGGTCTTGACCCAGGGTTTGACCTTTAAACCCAGTGCGGCGGCCTTTTTAGCTACCAGGCCAGCGCCCAGCATGACCGACGGGTTGGAGGTGTTGGTGCAGGAGGTGATCGAGGCGATGACTACCGCACCATCGTCCAGTGTCACGTCTTCACCATTAATCGTGGTGCTGGCAGGCTGGCTTTGCAGGTTGCGTTCGCTCTTCAGAGCGGCCAGCGCATCGTTGAACATGGTTTTTGACTGGCTGAGTGGTACACGGTCCTGTGGGCGCTTGGGTCCGGCCAGGCTGGGTACGATGCTGGCCATATCCAGTTCGACTACCGAGCTGTATTCGGCCTCGGCCGAACCGGCTTCGCGGAATATACCCTGGGCGCGGGCATAGGCCTCGGTCAGTGCGATTTGTTCTTCGCTGCGACCGGAAAGGTGCAGGTAGTTCAGGGTTTCGGCATCGATCGGGAAGATACCACAGGTGGCACCGTATTCCGGTGCCATGTTGGCGACGGTAGCGCGATCCGCCAGTGACAGGTGATCGAGGCCGTCACCAAAGAATTCGACAAACTTGCCAACCACGCCATGCTGGCGCAGCACTTCGACTATGGTTAACACCAGATCGGTAGCGGTAGCGCCTTCCGGTAACTGGCCGGTCAAACGAAAGCCGACTACCTGTGGAATCAGCATCGACACTGGCTGGCCGAGCATGGCTGCCTCAGCCTCAATGCCACCCACGCCCCATCCCAGTACGCCCAGGCCGTTGACCATCGTGGTATGGGAATCGGTGCCTACCAGTGTGTCCGGATATGCGATGGTGTCACCATTGGCATCGGCTTCAAATACAACGCGTGCAAGGTATTCGAGGTTGACCTGATGCACGATACCGGTATCCGGCGGCACTACCCTGAAATTACTGAAGGCCTTCTGGCCCCATTTCAGGAAGCTGTAGCGTTCCTGATTGCGTTCGTATTCCTTTTTGGCATTGAACTGCTCGGCGGTGGCACTGCCAAACTGGTCGATCTGTACCGAGTGGTCGATCACCAGTTCTGCCGGTTGCAGCGGGTTGATCTTGTCCGGGTCGCCACCGAGTGTACCCATCGCATCACGCATCGCGGCCAGATCGACAATGGCCGGTACGCCGGTGAAATCCTGCATCAGTACGCGCGCCGGTCGAAAGGCAATTTCCTGACTGGGTGCGGCTTGCGGGTCCCAGTTGGCCAGAGCCTGGATATCGTCCTCGGTTACGCTGCTGCCATCGAAGTTGCGCAACAGGTTTTCAAGCAGGATTTTGAGTGAGTAGGGCAGGCGCTGCGCATTAGCCAGTGCAGTCAGTGGGTAGATGCGGTAGTCCTTGCCGTTTACGGTCAGCGTGGTGGTGGCCTTGTTGTCATCACTCATGGATGGTTCCTTATTTGAATGTCGATTAGACATATTCAGGTTAATTCTTCAATTCAGGATGCACTGGTACAGGGTTGTTGCACTGTGTAAGCGGCGTATTTTCGCTTATTTGTGGGTTTATTGGTAGTGGGTGGTGTGATTCGTTTTTAACAGCCAGTTGATTATAAGTATAGAATATAGATTATATATAACTTATAACACACTGTAATTTAATTAGTATATGTCAGTGCTGTCCCGTTAACCCCCTCTCCCTTAGGGAGAGGGTTGGGGTGAGGGGATCAAGATAGGTAACTCATTGTTCCTGGTTTCCACGCTCTGCGTGGGAATCCATACAGTACTTAATCCGAAGTTTTCAACAAACGTCGCGCCTCAGCCACTATCGCACCGCGCTGAAACAGCAGTCGCCAGCGACTACCTCCCGCTTGCCGCCACAATACCGAGGCCCGGATGCCAGCCAGCAACAGTGCGCGTATCAGGTTGGCATTGTCAGGGTTATTGAGGATGCCCGGTTCGCCACTGATCATGATTTTGGGTGTGAGTGTGCTGACCGTTTTTTGATAGATATCAGCCAGGCCGGCAATGACGTTCGGGTGGGTCTTGCTAAAGTACTCGGCCTGGGCGGTTGAGGCATCCAGCCCATTGCTGAGTACCTGCATCAACGCCGGGTTCTTGCTCATTTTTCGTTCCAGGTAGAACAGCGTGACCACATAGCGTGTTAGTTCGATGTCACGTGTGCCCTTACTGCTGAATTGCACCATCAGACTGTTTAACCCGGTATGCAGATGCGAGATGCCACCGAAAACAGTATCGGCATCGGCTGCATTAATCAGAAACAGGCTGTTCAGGCAAGCTTCGACATCATCGTCGATGAATTGCCCGCGTCTGGCAACCTGGCGAACCAGGGTTGCCGCCTGAAACAGTCCGGCCAGCGCGATGGTACGTTCGTGTATGTCTTTTTTCATGTAGTTATTCTGTAGAGTCGATTATGGCCCCGCCGAGGCAGGTATCACCATTGTACAGCACCAGCGACTGACCGGGAGTTACTGCACGCTGAGGCTGGTCAAATGTGACTATCAGGCCGTTATTGTCACTGGCGTGCACGTTACAGGTCTGGTCGGACTGGCGGTAGCGTGTTTTGGCACTGCAACGCATCGGTAATGCCGGTGCATTCCCGGCTATCCAGTGGCTGTCCACCGCATGCAGCGTGGTGGATAACATTAACGGGTGATCATGTCCCTGGGCAATCGTCAGCACATTGTTGTCGAGATCCTTTTTTACCACATACCACGGGTTTTCAGGCTTGTCGTGTATGCCGCCAATACCCAGACCCTGACGCTGGCCGAGTGTGTAATACATCAGTCCATTGTGCTGGCCAATCACATCACCTTCAGCAGACACCATGTCACCGGGCTGTGCCGGCAGGTACTGAGCAATAAAGTCCTTGAAGCGTCTTTCACCTATAAAACAGATGCCGGTACTGTCTTTTTTTGAATAGTTATCAAACCCTGCCTTTTCAGCCAGTGCGCGGACATCTGGTTTTTCCATGCCGCCTATTGGAAACAGGCTGTGCTGCAGTGCGCGCTGGCCGAGCAGGTAAAGAAAATAACTCTGATCCTTATTGTTATCCTTGCCCTTCAGCAGGGTCGCCTGATCGTGACTGTGATCGATACGCGCATAATGTCCGGTTGCAATCGCGTCTGCTCCCAGATCCAGTGCGTAGTCCAGAAAGGCCTTGAACTTGATTTCGCGGTTGCACATCACATCCGGGTTGGGTGTTCTGCCCTGACGTAACTCAGCCAGAAAATATTCAAACACCCGATCCCAGTACTCGCCAGAAAAATTAACGGTATGCAGCTTGATGCCAAGCTGGTCACAAACCTGTTCGGCATCGGCCAGGTCTTCGGCCGCACTGCAATACTCGGCGCTGTCATCTTCTTCCCAGTTCTTCATGAACAGGCCTTCGACTTCATAACCCTGTTCCAACAGGCGCAGCGCAGCGACGGCAGAATCAACGCCGCCCGAGATACCCGCTATAACACGTTTGATGGCCACGATAATTTATCCGGCGGGGGGAAGGAGATGGGTGATGCTATCAAGCGCTATGCGCTTACCGGCCAGATAGTCATCGATACACTGTAAAACCATCGGGCTGCGTAACTGGTCAGCTTTCGCGCTCAGTTCATCACGCGATAACCAGTGAGCGGCGAGAATACCATCGTCCAGCTCACGGTTCGGTTCATGTGTACTAACCTGACCGGCATAACAGAAGCGTACGTAGGTGATGCCATTATGTTCGCCGGTCCATAAGTAGACACCCACCAGATATTCGGCAGTGAAGTGCCATGCTGTTTCTTCCAGCGTTTCACGCGACACGGCCTGCAGCAGGGTCTCGCCCTCATCCAGATGGCCGGCTGGCTGATTGAACACCAGCTGACCATTACTGGTTTCTTCAACCATCAGAAATTTACCATTTTGTTCGATTACCGCCGCAACGGTTACATGGGGGAGCCAGTTCATGGGTTATCCAGTATTGATGAATACGTTACCAGTCCGCTGTCTGGTTTACAGACGCGCTGTGAACCAGACAGCGGACTGGTAACGTATGCTTTTAATATATCTATTACTCTTACCGTAGTTCTTTCACATTATAGTAAACAGGGTGCTATGATAGGCGCCCTTTATACAGGCAAATCAGGTTCGGAGATACCATGGCTTACAATAAAATCACTGTCCCCGCCAGTGGCGAAAAGATTACCGTTAATGACGATTTTACCCTGAACGTGCCCAATCAGCCGATTATACCGTTCATTGAAGGTGATGGTATAGGTGTTGATATTACACCGGTTATGCGCAAGGTGATTGATGCAGCGGTAGAGAAATCCTCTGCCGGCAAGCGCGCCATTCAGTGGATGGAAGTTTATGCGGGCGAGAAGTCCACACAGGTCTATGGCAATCCGGATGATCCACAATCCTGGCTACCCGACGAAACGCTGGCAGCGGTGAAAGACTTTGTAGTCTCCATCAAAGGCCCGCTGACTACGCCGGTCGGTGAGGGTATGCGTTCACTAAACGTTGCGTTACGCCAGAAGCTGGACCTGTATGTGTGCCTGCGCCCAATACGTTATTTCACCGGCACTCCCACTCCTTTACGGGCACCTGAAAAGACCAATATGGTGATTTTCCGTGAGAACTCCGAGGATATCTACGCCGGTATCGAATGGGCGGCTGGCAGCCCGGAAGTGAAAAAAGTCATCGATTTTCTGCAAAATGAAATGGGTGTCACCAAAATACGCTTCCCGGATACGGCCGGTATCGGTATCAAGCCGGTGTCCAGCGAAGGTACCCAACGCCTGGTACGCAAGGCCATAAAGTATGCCATTGATAACGAACGCGATTCGGTTACCCTGGTACACAAGGGCAACATCATGAAATTCACCGAGGGTGGCTTCCGTGACTGGGGCTATGCGCTGGCACGTGAAGAGTTTGGCGCACAAGTGATAGGCGATGGGCCCTGGTGCAGCATGAAGAACCCGAATACCGGCAAGGAAATCATTATCAAGGATGTGATTGCAGATGCCTTCCTGCAGCAAATTCTGTTGCGCCCGGATGAGTACAGTGTGATTGCGACCCTGAACCTGAATGGCGATTACATCTCAGACGCGCTGGCCGCACAGGTCGGTGGTATCGGCATCGCACCCGGCGCCAACCTGTCTGATGACATAGCGATGTTTGAGGCCACCCATGGCACCGCACCGAAATACGCGGGCAAGGACCAGGTGAATCCAGGTTCATTGATTCTGTCAGCCGAGATGATGCTGCGGCACATGGGCTGGACTGATGCGGCTGATCTGGTCATCAAGGGACTGGCAGCAGCCATCGAAGCAAAGACGGTTACCTATGACCTGGATCGTTTAATGGATGGCGCAACCCGGGTCAGCTGTTCAGGTTTTGGCGACGCAATCATATCAGGAATGTAGCGCCAGGCCCGTTTAGCGCTGGCATAGATACTGAAGGCCGTACGATAACCTCACCAGCCTGAACAGGTCGTGGTGCGGGATAACCAGGCACGCTCCCTAACGAAGTCTGTAGACTGGCCTGCGTAAGGTCAGGCGCCTGCAGACGGGTTGCTCTATCAGGGGGCAGCGGCAGCAGCAGCGGCAGCGCGTATGTGCGCGGCGGTCAACCCTTTGGGGCCTTCAGCAAGGTCAAACTCGACATGCTGGCCCTGTTTCAGGGTTTTGTAGCCATCCATTTCGATGGATGAGAAATGCGCAAAAATATCTTCGTTGTTGTCATCGGTAAGGATAAAACCATACCCTTTGGTATTACTGAACCACTTCACTGTTCCAGTTGCCATATTACTACTTCCTTTTTTGATGGGTATAACTTACTCCAACTGGCTGTTTGTTTGATGTATTAACAGAAACAAGACAGACGTCAGATTTTTTTTGTTCAGGGAAAACAGGGCTGTCCCGTACTCCCATCCTGACAAGTTTTGTACTCGCCATACTTCTAGACTCTAATCAGTTGACGGAAATAGTCAAGTTTTCTAAGCCATTGATAAGCCTTAAAAACATTATAAAATATAGGTAAAAAAGCCATTATTTTCAAATTGAGCTTGAAATTTTCGCCGCTACCAGCCAGATTTAGAGTTAGTTTCAGTAAATGAACAGGGTGGGTCGGGGTTGAAGTCAGCTTATAGTGGCCTTATATAAGCTATTGTTTATTATTTTATTATTGACAACTCTTCCTGACTCTACGAATCTTGCAAATATGAGTGAACCGAAAAAATTATCGCATGACGGCGGTCTGGCGCTAGAGGAAGCCCGGCCAAAGTTAAAGAAACCACGGATGTATAAAGTAGTCCTGATGAATGATGACTACACACCGATGGAATTTGTAATCGAGGTACTGGAGCGGTTCTTCTCACTGAACCGACAGAAGGCGACCCAGATTATGCTGCATGTCCATACACGCGGGAAAGGGATCTGTGGCACATTTAGTCGTGATGTGGCGGAGACCAAGGTAGACCAGGTTAATGAATTTTCACGTGCACACCAGCATCCACTGATGTGCGCACTTGAAGCGGCATAGTGTGTTAGCAACGAGGTACCAGGCATGTTGAGTAAAGAGCTGGAGTTTACACTGAACCATGCCTTCAATGAGGCGCGGGAGCGGCACTACGAATTTATAACAGTGGAACACCTGCTGCTGGTGCTGCTCGATAATCCGACGGCACAGGAAGTACTGGTTGCCTGTGGTGCCGACCTGCCAGGTATTCGCGAGGATTTACAAACTTTTCTGGATGAAACCACCCCGTTACTGGCGTCCAATGACACGCGTGAGACCCAGCCAACGCTCGGTTTTCAGCGCGTATTGCAACGCGCCGTCCTGCATGTACAGTCAGCTGGCAGTGATGAAGTGACCGGTGCCAATGTACTGGTGGCGATATACAGCGAACAGGAATCTCAGGCCGTGTATTTTCTTAACCGGCAGGATGTGACGCGACTGGATGTGGTGAATTATATTTCTCACGGCATCTCCAAGGTGCAGGGTGAAGACGATGATGAGCCCATATCACTGGACGATGACGAGTCCGCCGATGCGAGTCAGCGCAAGCCACTGGAGCAGTTTGCCACCAATCTGAACCTGATGGCATCCAAAGGCAAGATAGATCCGCTGATCGGGCGTGCAAAAGAAGTAGAACGAACCATACAGATACTCTGCCGCAGACGTAAAAACAACCCGATACTGGTTGGTGAGGCGGGTGTCGGTAAAACAGCCATTGCCGAAGGTCTGGCTAAAATGATTGTTGAAAACGAAGTGCCAGAGGTGCTGGCCAATAACGTGATTTATTCGCTGGATCTGGGTGCGCTGGTCGCCGGTACCAAGTATCGCGGGGATTTTGAAAAGCGTCTAAAAAGTGTGTTGCATCAGCTACACAAGGAACCGGACGCCATATTATTTATTGATGAAATTCACACTATCATTGGCGCGGGTTCGGCCTCGGGTGGCGTAATGGATGCCTCCAACCTGATTAAACCGGTGCTGGCCAATGGCGAGCTCAAGTGCATTGGTTCGACTACCTACCAGGAATACCGTGGCATATTCGAAAAGGACCGTGCACTGGCACGCCGGTTCCAGAAAATCGATATTGAAGAACCTTCTATTGAAGACACGATCCAGATACTCAAGGGGCTCAAGTCGCGCTTTGAGGAGCATCACCAGATCAAGTACACCCCTCGTGCCCTGCGCACCGCTGCCGAACTGGCAGGTCGCTATATTAATGACCGGCACATGCCAGACAAGGCCATCGACGTGATAGATGAGGCCGGTGCCGGTAATCAGTTGCTACCACCTTCACGGCGTAAGAAAACCATTGGTGTGGCCGATATTGAAAACATTGTTGCACGCATGGCGCGCATACCTCCC